>JBDUAG010000342.1:0-4774 GCA_040004785.1 Burkholderiales bacterium
GCCTTGCACAGCGGCTTGGCGATCGCGAGCTGGTCCATCTCTTCGTAGTCGCCCTGCTGCAAGTCGACGATCTCGCGCTCGCTCGAGCCGCTGATCAGGATCATCGGGAAGCAGTTGACAGTCGCGTTGGACAACGCCGTCAGGCCGTTCAGGAAGCCGGGTGCCGACACGGTCAGGCAGATGCCTGGCTTTTGCGTCAGGAACCCGGCGGCGGCCGCGGCGTTGCCGGCGTGCTGCTCATGGCGGAACGAGATGACACGCATGCCCTCGGCCTGCGCCATCCGGCACAGATCGGTGACGGGGATGCCGGGCAGCCCGAAGATGGTGTCGATGTCGTTGAGCTTGAGCGCGTCGATGACGAGGTGGAACCCGTCGGTCAGCTCTTGCGCTTGTGCAGGGGCGGGCGGGGATTTCAGAACTGCGGACATTCCTGTCTCCTAGATGTTCGTCTGCGCGCTGATCAAAAAGCGCTGATGGGTCGGTTGCCGCTGGCGCCGCACCACGTGTCGAGCGCGTACCCGGACTATCATTCGGCGGCCTTCTTTTGACCGTTGACCACGGTCAACTTTCGAAAAACCAGATCACAGGGGAAACCCGGGAACACACCGTGACGCCTGTATCGAGTCACCCCGAGAAGAATGTCATTCGGGTCCAGCTGAAGCAGAACGAGGTTCTCCAGGAACTCAGCGACGCCGATCGCGCCGAGCTCGAAGCATTCCTCGTGGTCGTCGACGGCAACAAGGGTGATTTCCTGCTGCACCAGGGCGTGCGCGAGATGGAGCAGTACTTCATCCTCGACGGCGTGCTGAAGCGCGTGGTCTCCAACGCCGAAGGCAAGGAGATGATCCTGCGCTTCGCCGCCGAGGGCGACATGGAAACGAGCTACGCCGCGTTTCGCATGGGCACGCCCACGCCCTACGGCATCGTGTGCGTGACGAAAGCGCGCGTGGCGCGCCTGGCGCTGCCGCAATGGGTGGAGTTTCTGGATCGGCACCCGGCGACCAAGCACCTGTTCGAGGAGGCCGTCATGCGGCTCATGACAGAGGTCATGGGCCACACCATCACGTTGCACCTGCTCGACGCGCCCGGCCGCGTGCACCGCTTTCTGCGCAAACGGCCGGACCTGGTGGACCGGATTCCGCAGAAACAGCTGGCTTCGCACCTGAATCTTTCGGCAGAGACGCTGAGCCGGCTGCGACAACGCGGCAAGATTTAGGTCTGGTTCGCCATGTGCGCCTTGCGCATCGGCTTGAGCACGAACCACGCCATCAGCGCCGCGATGGCGTTCAACACGCTGGCGACGATGAACACCGTGTGCCAGCTGCCCGTGGCCGCGGCCAGCACGCTCGACAGCGGCACCAGCAGCGAGGCCGTGCCCTTTGCCGTGTACAGCAGGCCGGCGTTGGCGGCCGCGTACTTGGAGCCGAAGGTATCGGCACAGGTCGAGGGGAACAGACTGTAGATCTCGCCCCAGGCGAAGAACACCAGGCCGGTCAGGATCACGAAGGCGATCGGGTTCTGGCCGAAGTTGTAAAGCATCAGGATGCCGACGGCTTCGAGCGCGAACGCGATGAACATCGTTGGCTCGCGGCCGATCTGGTCGGACACCCAGCCGAAGAACGGTCGCGTCAGGCCGTTGAGCACCCGGTCGATCGCCAGTGCGAAGGTCAGCGCCGGCAGGATCAGGCCCATGATGTTGACGGGCACGTCACCGATCTTGAAGTCCTTGGCAATCGGGCCGAGTTGCGCGGTCGCCATCAGGCCACCCGCCGCGACCATCACGAACATCGCGTACATGACCCAGAACACCGGCTTGCGCAGAACTTCGGCCGGGCTGTAGTCACGCTTGGATTGCTGCACATTGATCGACGATATACCGGTCATCTTCTTGTGCTCCGGCGCACGGGTCAGGAACCACGCGAGCAGGAACACGATCAGGCCCTGGCCGATGCCGAAGTAGAAGAATGCCGCTTCGTACCCGCTCGACTTGATGAAGGCCGAGATCGGGATGATGGTGAGCGCAGAACCTGCACCGAAGCCCGCGGCCGTGAGGCCGGCGGCCAGACCGCGACGATCCGGGAACCACTTCAGCGCGTTGCCGACGCAGGTGCCGTAGACCGCACCGGCGCCCACGCCGCCCACCGCCGCGGCGATGTAGAGCGTCGTGAGCGAATCGGCATACGAGTTCATGACCCAGCCGAGGCCACACAGGATGCCGCCGACGAGCACGACCGGGCGCGGGCCGAATTTGTCGACCAGGTAGCCTTCGATCGGCACCAGCCAGGTTTCGGTCAGCACGAAGATCGTGAACGCCACCTGGATGGCGGCGCGGCTCCAGCCATGCTTTTCGGCGATCGGGTTGACGAACAGCGTCCAGCCGTACTGCAGGTTCGCGATCATCGCCATGCAGACGATGCCCATGAGGAGCTGGCCCCAGCGGTAGTAAGGGCTCTGGACAGCGGCGGCAGGCGCGCTCCCCAGCTGGTCAGCGGTGGCAGCAAGTGGTCGATTCATTGAAGTCTCCTGACTGTTCTGCGGACTGGCAGCGCACGCGGCGCCATCCAGGCTTGAATCGAAACAGGGCGCTTGAGCAGATGAGTCGCACGGCCAGTCTTCGACGGGTTCTCTAGCTCGACGCGTGCAGCACGAATGCATCGCGGGAGTGCAGTCACTGTCAGACTTTTCTCCGTGGATTCTCTTGACCTTGGTCAACGACTCGGGTAAGCCCCATGACGGCAGGCCGGAGGCGTCGAGCACAGGCAGCAACCGCTCGACGAGGATCGAAAATCGAAAAACTTGACCCAGGTCAATAGGAAAGCGAGGGTTTTCCTTGACCAACAGAGGGTTTACCCCAAGAATCGCTTCAACAGATTTCAATGCAACCGGGAACCACCATGTCCAACACCACGATCACCAGCACCACCTTCAAGCTCGCCGCTGCCAACGGGCCGATCTCGCTGCTGCGAGAGCTGTTCCGGGCGACGCCGCTGTACATCTTCGCGACCGCTGCGAAAGCCGCACTGCAGAAGCCAGCGCGACGCTGAATCGTTCTTCCCCGGCGTCGTGAGACGCCCACCGCGGGACGCTAGCATTCGCGCTGCACATCGCAGCTGAGGCAGCACCCATGGATCTCGGAATCGACATCGGCACGTCCGAAGTCAAGGTCGTCCTGATCGACGACGCGCAACGCGTCATCGGCCAGGCCCACAGCGCAGTGCCGATCTCGCGGCCGCAGGCGCTGTGGTCGGAGCAGGCCCCTGCCGATTGGTGGGCAGCCACCGTCGACGCCCTCGCGCAATTGCGCGCTGCGCACCCGATCGAATACGCCGGCACACGCGGCATCGGCCTCTCGGGTCACATGCACGGCGCGACCTTGCTCGACGCGCAAGACCGCGTGCTGCGTCCTGCCATCCTCTGGAACGACGGGCGCAGCCACGTCCAATGCGCCGAACTCGAGGCGCGCGCGCCCGACAGCCAGCACACCACCGGCAACATCGCGATGCCCGGCTTCACGGCGCCGAAGCTGATGTGGGTGGAGCAGCACGAACCCGATGTGTTCAGGCGCACGGCGCGCGTGCTGCTGCCGAAAGACTACGTGCGCTTGCTGCTCACCGGCGAAGCCGTCTCCGACATGTCGGATTCGGCCGGTACCTTGTGGCTCGATGTCGGGAGGCGCGAATGGTCCGACGCGATGCTCGCAGCGACGCACCTGACGCGCGCCCACATGCCGCGCCTCGTCGAAGGCAGCGAGGCCAGCGGCACGCTGCTGCCGGCGATCACAGACCAGCTCGGCCTGCGGCCCGGCGTGATCGTCGCCGGTGGTGCGGGCGACAACGCCGCGAGCGCAGCCGGCATCGGCGTCGCGGCACCGGGCACCGCGTTTCTGTCGCTCGGCACCTCCGGCGTCTACTTCGTCGCCAATGCCGCGTACTCGCCGAACCCGGCGCGCGCGGTGCACGCGTTCTGCCACGCCTTCCCGAACACCTGGCACCAGATGACGGTGATGCTCACCGCCGCGAGCGCGCTGCGCTGGCTGCGCATGCTCACGCATGCCGACAGCGAAGCGCAGCTCGTCGCCGAAGCCGAAGCGGTTCCCGACGGCGCGAACGTGCCGCTGTTCCTGCCGTATCTCTCGGGCGAGCGCACGCCGCACAACAACCCGCACGCCTCGGGCGTGTTCTTCGGGCTCACGCACGACCACGCGCGCGGGCATCTTGCACGCGCAGTACTCGAAGGCGTCGCGTTCGCGTTTCTCGATGGCCAGCAGGCGCTGCTCGATGGCGGCGCGCAGATCGACACGATCACGCTCGTCGGCGGCGGTTCGCGCAGCGCACCATGGGCGCAGGTGCTGGCCGACACGCTGGGCCGGCAGCTGGATCGACGCAGCGGCGCCGAAATCGGCGCGGCGCTGGGCGCAGCGCGGCTCGGACGGCTGGCACGCACGAAGGAGAGCGTGGCCTCGGTCTGCACCGCGCCGCCGATCACCGACAGCTTTGCGCCGCACGCCGACCGAACCGACGCGCTGGCCGGCCGCCACCGGCAGTTTCAGCGGCTCTACGCCACGCTGAGGACGGAGATGCGCGTCAGTTCGTTGGCGTGAACGAGAAGGCGCCGTACGGAGCGTCTGAAAAAAGACAAACCCCTTCGACCTTGCGGACGAAGGGGCGGGTGGCTCTCGCCACCATTTGGAGCTCCAGAGGAATGAGGTCCGGGGCCCCTTCGGTGCAGTGACTGCGCCGGTTGAGGTGCCTGCATGCAGGCTCTACAAACTTAG
>JBDUAG010000343.1:0-4774 GCA_040004785.1 Burkholderiales bacterium
GGCCGCCGACCCAGGCGACGAGCGCAGGCGCGTAGACCGGCCGCGCGACGCGCGCACCCGGCGTCCAGCACCAGGTGTTGCGCACATTGACCCAGCGTCCGTAGTGGAACGGCGCGAAGCCCCAGGGCGCGTCATCGACCCAGGTCCAGCCCCACGGGCGCACCCAGGCCCAGTGGCCGCTGCGATAAGGCGCCCAATCGACAGCGACGGCCGTCGGGATCCACAGCGCGCCGTATTCGGGGTTCTGCTCCCAGCGGCCGTAGCGGTCGAGCTCTTCGGCGCCGGTCATCTCGGGCGAAACGTAGCGCGCCGACACACTGGCCACGGCGCGACGATCGCGATCGTTGTTCCAGGCCGTGAAGGCGTCATTGACGGGTGCCGACATGCTGTACTGCGCGACGCCGCCGGAGTCGATCCAGAACTCGGCGCGCTGGCCGGCATTGACAGGCAGGCCACTGTTCGGGCCCTCGTAGCGGGCCTGGCCGCTGTAGACGGAGACCCGGCTGTTGCCGCCTTCGCGATCGAACCGGTAGCTGCCGTTGCGTTGCACCACGAAGCGGCCTTCGTCGGTGCTCAGGTCGAACAGACCGGCGCCGGCCTGATCGACCACGCGCGCCGTCGCGCTGCCGTCTATCAACTGAAGTGAGAGGCGCTCGTCATCGAGCGCGGTGATTTCGAGTTCGGTGTTCGAGTCGAGCCGTACCGTCGTCGATCCGAGTTGCAACTCGGCGCGCGCACCCGATTCGGTCGCGAGACGGTCGCCGGCGGTGATCGGGCGATTGCGCACGGCGCTCACCCACTCGCCGCTGTCGGTGTTGTAGAGCCATACCTGGCCGCTGAACTCGGACAGCCGCGCCACCCGACCTGGCGGGTCGACGGCGGGGTCGTTCTGGGCACTGGCGCTCCCGAGAGCGGCAAGCATCAGCGCGGCGGCGATCAAACGATAGATGAACGTCATGGTGCGAGTCTCCTGCTGCTCAACGGTTGGTAGAGTCATCCGGACGACCCGGCGCCGGTAGGAGAAACGCCCGTTTACAAACCTGAAACGGCGTCGAAACGCACCGAAGCGGGTGCCATCAATCGTCGTCGCCTGCATCGAGCCCGGGGAACAACACGCTGGTGAACCCGAAGCGCGCGAAATCGCGCACCCGCATCGGGTAGAGCTTGCCGATCAGATGATCGCACTCGTGTTGCACAACCCGCGCGTGGAAACCCTCGGCCTCGCGGGCTATCGGCGCCCCGGAGGGGTCGAACCCGGTGTAGCGGATGCGCGCGAACCGCGGCACCACGCCGCGCAGGCCCGGCACCGACAGACAGCCTTCCCAGCCCTCTTCTTCCGTGTCATCCAGCGGCGTGATCTGCGGGTTGATCAGCACGGTCTCCGGCACGGGTGGCGCGTCCGGGTAGCGCTGGTTGTCGTGCGCGAATCCGAAGATCACCAGTTGCAGATCGACGCCGATCTGCGGCGCGGCGAGGCCGGCACCATGGACCGAATGCATCGTCTCGAACAGGTCCGCGATCAACGCATTCAGCTCGGGGGTGTTGAAGGCGCGCACCGGCTCGGCGACGCGCAGCAGCCGCGGGTCACCCATCTTCAGGATCTCTCGAATCGTCATGGCAGCACATGAAGTGAACTCATGCGCGACTGTATCGCGGCGCTACCAGTGGCCGGTGGCCTCGAGCTGCGAGGCCACCTCGGGCGCCGACCATCGCAGCGGCAACGCCTCGGGCGTCCAGAGCCCTTCCTCGACCGTGATGCGGACCAGCCGCTGCGCGCCGATGAACGCCTCGACCTCCGCGCCACCCGCAACGATCGTCGCGCCGCCGGTCAGCTGCAGCACCCCGCCGCTGTCATGGTCGACGAACAGCAGCCCGGCGCGCGGCCAGGCCGTGATGTTGCCGAGTGTGTTGAAGAAGAAGTTGCCGACAAAATCGGGGAACGTGAGCACGCTACCGGAGGCCTCGTTCTCGACGCGCACGAACCCGGGCCGACCGCCACGGTGCGAGACATCGACCCCTTCCCCGGGCGCCGTGCTGGCGATGAAGAAGGTGTCGGCAGCGGCGATCACCTCGGCCGCCTCGCCTGACAGGGTCGCGACCTCGCGCCGCACTGCCGGCAGCGGCGTGCCGTTGCCGACCCAGCGCGGCGCGCGCGCCTGGATGTACTTCGGGCAGTTGCCAAAGCTCTGGTCCACCTGCAGCTCGAATCCTTCGCCGTCGACCGCGACGATCGTGCCGTTCAGGCGATTGCGTCGCCGCGTTTGCGGCTCGATGCCGAGCACACCGAGCGCCGCACCGACACGCAGCTGCGCACGCAGCGGATCCTCGACGCGCGGCAACGCGGCGACATGCAGGTGCCGTTCGTCGGGCGTGTCGATGAATCCCGGCAAGCCCACGAGCATAGACGCCCACGGGCGCTGTTGCGCATCGGCGCTGCCCACCAGCAGCGTTGGCAGTTGCTCGAAGAACTCGCGGTGCTGATCGGGCAGGTGGTCGCGGATCACGCGCGGCCCGATCTCGCGCATGCGCGCCGCCGAGCCTGCGGCCCGCTGCATCGCGATTTCGCCGGCGTGAAAGGGGGATCGATCCATCTCGGTGTCCTCAGGCGGTGGCGTCGGGCACGGTGCTGCGCACCAGGCCGACGAAGTGCGGCAGCGCCTCGATGCGCTCGAGCCATTGCCGCAGCTGCGGGTACGGGCCGAGGCTCACGCCGCCCTCCGGAGCGTGCGCCGTGTAGCTGTAGAGCGCAACGTCGGCGATCGTCGGGTGCCCGGCCGCGAAGAACGGTTGCGTTGCAAGATGCTGCTCCATCAGCGCGAACAGACGCGCCGCGGCATCGCGCGGCGCCTGATCCAGCGGCCGGCCGAACAACACCGCGACGCGCGCCGCCGCCGGCCCGCTCGCGAGCTGACCCGCCGCGACGCTGAGCCAGCGCTGCACCCGCGCCGCGCCGATCGCATCGCGCGGCAGCCACCGGCCGGCGGCATCGTGTGTGAGCGCGAGGTAGACGAGGATCGCGTTGCTGTCGGCGAGCACGAGGTCGCCGTCCTCGATCACGGGCAACTGGCCAAACGGGTTGAGGGCGAGGAAAGCCGGGCTCTTGTGTTCGGCACGCGTCAGCTCGACGGCGACCTTCTCGAACGGCAGCCCGAGCAAGGACAGGAACAGCTCGACGCGGTGCGCGTGGCCCGACAGCGGATGGGCGTGGAGGCGGATCGGACGCGGTGGAGAATCGGAGCGGCTGGCGTGTGGCATGGTGGTCGTGCGTTGTCGATGCAGGCCGTCAGCTTAGGCGTCGCCGGCTCGCGACGGAATCACCACCACCGACACTTGACTCTTGCAACCCGTGAAATGCCGAGATGGATCACCTGGACTCGCTGAAGGTTTTCGTGACCGTTGCCGAAGCGCAGGGTTTCGCGCCCGCGGCGCGACGCCTGCAGTTGTCGGCGCCCGCCGTGACACGCGCCATCGCCGGGCTCGAACAACGCCTGGGCGCACAACTCCTGCAACGCAGCACGCGCAGCGTGCGCCTCACCGACATTGGCGAGCGATTCCTCGGTGACTGCAGGCGCATCCTCGCCGACCTCGAAGAGGCCGAGGCCTCGGCCGGCGGCGCGCATTCGGCACCGATGGGGTCCCTGGCGATCACCGCCTCATCGATGTTCGGCCGCCTGCACGTGGCGCCGGTCGCGCTCGACTTTCTTGCGCTGCACCCGCTGGTGAACATCCGCGGCGTGTTCGTCGATCGGGTCGTGCACCTGATGGACGAAGGCTTCGACGTCGCCGTTCGCATCGCCCGGCTGCCGGATTCCGGCCTCACCGCGGTGCGGGTCGGCTCGATGCGCGCCGTCGTCGTCGGATCGCCCGCGTACCTGCTGGAACGCGGGCGCCCGAACCGCCCCGCCGACCTGGCCGAGCACGACGCGATCGGCTTCGCGCAGACCGGCGGCCTCGCGCCACCCTGGTCGTTCACGGGTGCAGTCGACGCGACCCAACCACGCATCCGGCTGGTCACGAACGCCGGCGAGGTCGCCATCGATGCGGCGGTGCGCGGCCGCGGGCTGGCACGCGCGATGCGCTACCAGGTCGACGCCGACGTGCGCGCCGGGCGCCTGAATATCGTCCTGGCCGAGTTCGAGCCGGAGCCGATCCCGGTGCATCTGGTGCACGTGGCCGGCCGCATGGCGCCGGCGAAGCTGCGCGCGTTCATCGACTTCGCCGTCGACCGCTTGCGCGCCGAACCCGTGCTCAACTCATAGCGGCGATGACTTCTGGCGGCGCCTGCACCAGCTCGATCAGCACGCCTTCGCCACCGACCGGGAACCCGTCGTTGCTCTTCGGGTGCACGAAGCAGATGTCGAAGCCTGCGGCGCCCTTGCGGATGCCGCCCGGCGCAAAGCGAACGCCGTTCGCCGACAGCCATTCGACGGCTTTCGGCAGGTCATCGATCCACAACCCGATGTGGTTCAGCGGCGTGGTGTGCACGGCGGGTTTGCCGTTCGGATCGATCGGCTCCATCAGGTCGACCTCGACCTTGAACGCGCCCTTGCCCATCGCGCAGATGTCCTCGTCGACGTTCTCGCGCTCGCTGCGGAAGTTGCCGGTGACCTCGAGGCCGAACTTCTCGACCCACAGCGTGCGCAGGCGGTCCTTGCTCGGGCCGCCGATGGCGACCTGCTGGATGCCCAGCACCTTGAAGGGTCGCACGGCCGACACTTCCGGGCCGAGCGCCGGGCCGCCCCAAGCCGGCCCGGATCCCCTCGGGGGATCGGCG
>JBDUAG010000344.1:0-4745 GCA_040004785.1 Burkholderiales bacterium
CATCGCATCGCCGCGCACCCAGGCCATGCCGTCCTTGCGCGGCAACGCCTCGGCGGCTCCGCGCTTCAGCGCGCGCACCGTCCATCCTGCGTCGCGCAGCTGGCGCGCCACCTCGCCGCCGATGCCACCGGTGGCGCCCAGAACCAGAACCGTCTTGTTGCCGTTGTCCATGTCGTGTTCCTTGAAGTGAGTGGGTCAATGGTGAATCTATGGAATGAATTCTGGGCGCCGGGTCGCACAAATGGAATTGCCGAACACAGCCGAGCAGCTATACATTTACGTATGACTACGCGGACCATCGGCTGGGAGCTATACCGCTCGTTCCTCGGCGTGCTGACAGAGGGCTCTCTGTCCGGCGCGGCGCGTGCTCTGGGCATCACGCAGCCCACCGTTGGCCGACATATCGCGGCACTGGAGCAGGAACTGGGCATTGTGCTGTTCACCCGCTCGCAAACGGGCCTGCTGCTCACCGAGGCTGCGGCGGCGCTGCGTCCCTATGCGCAGGCGATGGAAAGCACTGTGGCGGCGCTGGAGCGTGCGGCTGGCAGTCAGGGTGGAGACGGTGTCGTCCAGGGCGTCGTGCGTGTCAGCTGCAGCGACGTGATCGGGGTCGAGGTGCTGCCACTTGTGATCGCACAGCTGCGCGAGGCGCATCCCGATCTGAAGATCGAACTGGTGCTGACGGACCGGGTGCAGGACCTGCTGCGCCGAGAGGCCGACATCGCGGTGCGCATGGTGCAGCCGAAGCAGGAGCAACTGGTGGCGCGGCGCATCGGCCGCATCGACGTCGGCCTGCATGCGCGGCACGACTACCTGGATCGTCATGGCACGCCGCGCAACCTCGGCGACTTGGCCAGGCATTCGACGATCGGCTATGACCAGCTGACGCCTTACTTGCGTCAGGCGGAGAAGTCGTTGAAAGGACTTCGGCGCGACCTGTTCTCGCTGCGCAGCGACAGCAACCTCGCGCAATTGGCGTTGATCCGAGCCGGGGCCGGCATCGGCATGTGCCAGGTGCCGCTGGCGCGACGTGACGGCAACCTGGTTCGGATGCTGCCGAAGATGATCTCGCTGCCGCTGGAGACCTGGGTCACCATGCACGAAGACTTGCGCGGCAGCCCGCGCTGCCGCGTCACCTTCGATGCGCTGGTCGACGGGTTGCTGGCCTACGTCGGAAGTTGAGGGATCTCAGCGCGTGGCCTTCGCGGCCCGAGCCTCGCTGGTCTGCTTCAGGCGGGTGAGCCAGTCGCGCAGCGCACCGTCGAGCAGCGGTTGCAACTGCTCTGTCTGCGCGTCGACCGGCGCGCCGCTCCACGACTCTTCGGTGTGCACGCGCACGCCGCCTTCGATCGGAGTGAACTCCCAGACGTGCACCGCGAAGATGCCTTGGGCTGGGCCGGTCCAGACGATGCGGCGCCGTGGCTGGATCTGCTGCACCGTCGAGACGATCTGCAAGCCGCCTTCTTCCCAATGAAAGGCGGAGCCGGCCTTCAGCGCGCCGTCGAGGTGGGCCGAGCTGACACTGGGCCGCCACGCGGTCCAGCCGTTGATGTTGGTTTGCAGCGCCCAGACGGTCGCGATCGGCGCGCTGATCTCGATGTCCTGGCGGGAGATGACCGGCGCCTTGGCGTCGATAGTGGTCGTCGGAGCGGCCTTGGCTTCACTGATTTGGAAGAGGGCGCCAAGTGTCGCGACGACGAAGGCGAGGCCGGTGACGAGACGGCTGGAGCAATGGGTGGCCATGGTTTGTCCTTTGAAGTGGCTGGATCGATGGACACAGTTTCCGATCTCCATCCTCAAAAGAAAATTGCCGAATACCGAACAGCTTCCATTCATTTTTGAATAGGTTTGTGCGATGTCCCGCTTGCCTGGGACTCGACGCTGAATGGCGGCTTTATGGTGCGCATCGCCAAGGCCGGCTTCTGGCCGGGACTGCCCCTACGCCGCCGCACCCGGAGTTGCCGTTCGCCGAAGCGCCAGTGCGACCGACTGCTCCCCTGACTCATATAGGGCTCGAGTCGACCCTGAGGAGACATTGATTGGCCGTAAATGCCTGCCTCAAACCAGTCAGATTCGGTGCCGGCGTGCGTCGCTTCACAGGCGCCCGTGAGTTCCGCGCCAAGTGAACATCACATGCCCATGCCATGTTCACCAACTACGCAAGGCAGCTTCGATCATCGCCAAAGGAATTCGAGTGACCTGGGCACGAAGTCGGCATGGAACTGGAACACCGCGCCCCGTGTCCGCAATCGAGGACGACGACGCTCAGACCGCCTGCAACTGCGACCCCAACCGCCGCACCAACAGCGCATGCGCCCAATCCATGAAGGCTTGCACACGCGCCGTGCGCCGCCGCGCGGTCGGTGTCACCAAGTGCAGCGGCAGCGAAGGGCATTGCCAGCCCGCTAGCACTGGCACAAGAGCCCCACTCGCCAGATAGTGGCTGGCCACGAATTCCGCCAATGGAGTGATACCCAGCCCGTCGAGGGCGGCACTGAGCACGGCCGCACTGTCGGTGGTGATGAAGCGCGCCGGCACATCGAGTTCGACGGTCCTGCCATCGCGCGTCAGTTGCAACGGGTGCATCCTGCCTGTGGACGCGCGAATGAAGCCGATCCGATGATGGCGCAGGAAAACTTCAGGTGTTTCCGGCAGCCCGTGTGCGTCGACGTACTGCGGCGCCGCACAAAGCACGAATGGCAGGTTGCCTACAGGCCGTGCGACCAGCCGGGAGTCCGGTAGCGGGCCACCCCGCAGGGCGCAATCCACCCCCTCCTGGATGAGGTCCACCGCTCGGTCGGAGCACCCGAGTTCGAGCGTGATCTTCGGATAGCGCTCCAGAAAATGGCGAATCTCAGGTGCGAAGACCAGGCGACCCATCGCCACCGGCACGTCGACACGAAGATGGCCCGCCGGTGCGCTGGTGCCCTTGCGCAGTTGGGTCTCGACCTCGTCGACCTGCTGCAGGATCGCGCGGGCGTGCTGATAGTAGGCCAGGCCCTCTGATGTCTGCGCGATCGATCGGGTCGTGCGGGTCAGCAGGCGCGTGCCTAGCTTGTCTTCGAGCTGCCGGATCTGCTGGCTGAGGGTGGCCTTGTGCAGGTTCAGCTGCTGGGCTGCCCTTGTGTAGCTGCCACTGTCGACGATCTGCACATAGGCACGCATCACTTCGAATCGATCCATCACGCGGCTCCGGAGGTGTGGCAGCGATTGTCTTGGATTACCAAACGGTGTGTCGCCGCCGGCCGGCTATGCAGTTGGGCATACGTTGCCTAGACTTCGCCGCATTATCAATTTGCCGAGACAACTGTGATGAGCATGCGCCCGCTTGACCCTCTCGTTCCTATCCAGCAACAGCTCAACGTCACGGCCGGACCGGTCGTGCTGGTCAACATCTTCTCCGTACCGGAGGAAGACATTCCCGCGCTGATGATCGCCTGGGAGGACGACGGGAACTGGATGAAGCGCCAACCCGGCTTCATCTCCGCGCAGCTGCACCGTGCGATCGGCGGAAGCAACGTGCTGATGAATTACGCGGTGTGGGATTCGGTCGAGCAGTTCCGGGCCGCGTTCATACACCCCGAGTTCCTGGAAAAAGCGAAGGCCTACCCGTCGAGCGCTGTCGCGCAACCGCATCTGTTCAGCAGGGTCGCAGTACCCAACCTCTGCACCGCCTGAAGGCGTCGCCCTGGCGCTCATGTGCCTTCCCGTGCATGGGTACCTTCGATTTCTCCAAAGCGCTTGTCGCGGCGGCCGGCTTCTTGCGTCCATACCGCTGGGGACTGCCGCGTTCGGCGAGCCGGGGGCGCCGCCGTGCTGGCGATCCTGCAGCGCGAGTTCGAGACCATCCTGCGCCAGGCGGGTGCCACAGCGCTGAAGCAGATCACGGCGTCATTGGTCGCCACCGGGGCCGAGTTCGCTTTGCGCTGACGTTCAGGCGCTGACTCTTGTGTCTGCCCCGCGAAACAGAGGGCTGCGATCGAGATCAGTGCACCGGTACGGGTGAGCGCGCTTCTGCTTGCCTGATGAACAGGCCTTCCTCACAACCGCCTTCTGAAATCGCAAACCTTCACCCCTTGAAAAGGAAACCAACATGACCAAGACAGCGATCATTTTTGGCTGGGACGTCCGCACCTTGCCCCCCGAACACCTGGCGGGCATCCACGCCAACAAACTCTTCGATGGCAAAGAGAAATTCCTCGCGGTCTTCTTTGAGGGTGTCGATCGCATCAAGGCGAGTGGCGTCGATCTGGATGTCGCATTCATCGATGGCGCCAAGTCCGACGACGCCAATATCGAGATCATCAGATCTGCTCTGGCTCTGAAGATGTACGACGTCGTCCTGGTCGGCAACGGGTTGCGCGCCCTGCCCGATGTCCGCTTCTTCGAGCGCGCGGTCAACGCCGTGCACCAGGGTGCACCAACGTCCCGCATCGTCTTCAACAACACACCGTTGGACAACTTTGAGGCCATTGAGCGCGGTTTCCAGCAATAGCATGGAGGAGGCCGCCCAGGGCCCATCGCTGGCCGACTGGGAACCTTTCTGCCGGTCGAATTCGCCGGGCGCATCAAACGCACGGGCATCGTCAATGCCATGGACGACGAGCTGTTCGCGGCCGCCGTCAAGGCGACCGGCCGCACGAAGCTCATCGTGGCCGGAGTGACCAACGACGTGTGCACCGTCTATCCCGCGCTCAGCCTGGTCGGCCAGGCCTTCGAGGTTCAGGTGGTCGCCGACGCAGGCG
>JBDUAG010000345.1:0-4725 GCA_040004785.1 Burkholderiales bacterium
TGATCCTGCTGATCGTGCCGCTGTGCATCCCGGCGCTGATCTTCGGCAGCGGCGCTGTGAGCGCGGTCGAGTCGGGATCATCGGCGCGCGGCCACTTCTCGCTGCTGGGCGCGCTGTTCATCGCCACCGCCCTGCTCGCGCCGCTCGCCACCGCGGCGGCGCTGCGCATCGCCACCGAGTGATTCGACCGATGCTGGCCAACACCCGCTTCTTCACGTTCGCGTCGCCGCCGCGCTTTCACGCGCTCGCGGGCCGGCTCGTGCCCTGGTTCTGGGTCGCCGCCGCGCTGCTCGCCGGTGCCGGCCTCTGGATCGGCTTCTTCGAGGCGCCGACCGACGCAACCCAGGGCGACGCCTACCGCATCATCTTCATCCACGTGCCGGCCGCGTGGATGTCGATGCTGCTCTACGTCGTGATGGCCTTCTGGGCGGCGATCGGCTGGGCGTTCAACGCGCGGCTGGCCTCGATGGTCGCCCGCGCGATCGCGCCCACCGGCGCGATGTTCACCTTCGCCGCGCTGTGGAGCGGCGCGCTGTGGGGCAAGCCAACCTGGGGCACCTGGTGGGTGTGGGATGCGCGCCTCACCTCGGAACTCATCCTGCTGTTTCTGTATCTGGGCTACATGGCCCTCGTGAACGCGATCGACGACACCCGACGTGCCGACCAGGCTGGTGCGCTGCTGGCCGTGGTCGGCAGCGTCAACGTGCCGATCATCTATTTCTCCGTGAAGTGGTGGAACACGCTGCACCAGGGCGCGACCATCAGTGCCACCGCCGCACCCAAGATGGTCGCGACCATGTTGAGCGCGATGCTGCTGATGACGCTGGCCTGCTGGGCCTACGCGTTCGCGGTCGTGTTCACGCGCGCTCGGGCCATCATTGCCGAGCGCGAGCGAGATGCGAAGTGGCTGGACGGAGTGCGGGCATGATCTGGGGAAGTCCGGCGGAGTTCTTCGCGATGGGCGGCTACGGGCTCTACGTTTGGGGTTCGTTCGGCGTCGTCGCGCTGTGCATGGCGGCGGACGCCTGGACGGCCATCGGGCGCTACCGCGCGGCCCACGCCACGAACAGCGAAAATAGCTGACCCATGAAACCCAGACACAAGCGCCTCGCCATCGCCGCCGGAGTCGTCTGCGCCGTCGGCATTGCCGTGGCGCTGGTGCTCAACGCCTTCCAGAGCAACCTGGTGTTCTTCTACTCGCCGACGCAAGTCGCCGAGCACGAAGCGCCGTCCAACCGCAGCTTCCGCCTCGGCGGGCTGGTCGAGGCCGGCACCGTTAAACGCGACGGCGTGCACGTCAACTTCATCGTCACCGACACCTCCAAATCGGTACCGGTGCGCTACGAAGGCATCCTCCCGGACCTGTTCAAGGAAGGCAAGGGCGTCGTCGCGCAAGGCCAGCTTCAAGACGGCGTGTTCGTCGCCCGCGAGGTGCTCGCCAAGCACGACGAGAACTACATGCCGCCCGAGGCCGCCGAGGCGCTCAAGCGCGCTCAGGCCGGCAAGCTGGCGAACACGATGGCCAAGGAGTCCACGAAATGATCCCCGAGCTCGGCCACTTTGCGCTCTGGCTCGCCCTCGGCGTCGCGGTGGCGCTGTCCGTGATGCCGATGCTCGGTGCGGCGCGCGGCCGCGCCGACTGGATGGCCATCGCGCGGCCGGCGGCGGCGCTGCAGTTCGCGCTGGTCGCGTTCGCGTTCGGCTGCCTGATCGCCGCCTTCGTCGGCAACGATTTCTCCGTGTTCTACGTGGCCGCGAATTCCAACACCTCGCTGCCGACCGAGTACCGCGTCGCCGCTGTCTGGGGCGGCCACGAAGGCTCGATGCTGCTGTGGCTGCTGATGCTCACCGGCTGGGCCTTCGCGGTGGCGCGCTTCAGCCGCCACCTGCCGACGCCGGTGCTGGCGCGCATCCTGTCGGTGATGGGGCTGCTCTCCGTCGGCTTCTTGCTGTTCCTGTTGCTCACGTCGAACCCGTTCGACCGGCTGCCGAACCCGCCGATCGATGGCCGCGACCTGAACCCGCTGCTGCAAGACCCCGGCATGGTGTTCCACCCGCCGATGCTCTACATGGGTTATGTGGGCCTGTCGGTCGCGTTCTCGTTCGCGGTCGCGGCGCTGATCGGCGGCAACCTCGACACCACCTGGGCGCGCTGGACGCGGCCGTGGACGACGGTGGCGTGGATCTTCCTCACGATCGGCATCGCGATGGGCAGCGGCTGGGCCTACTACGAGCTCGGCTGGGGCGGGTGGTGGTTCTGGGACCCGGTCGAGAACGCCTCCTTCATGCCGTGGCTGGTCGCGACCGCGCTGATCCATTCGCTCGCCGTCACCGAGAAGCGCGGCAGCTTCAAGTCGTGGACGGTGTTGCTCGCGATCCTCGCGTTCTCGCTGTCGCTGCTCGGCACCTTCCTCGTGCGCTCCGGCGTGCTGTCGTCGGTGCACGCATTCGCGACCGACCCGCGGCGCGGCCTGTTCATCCTCGCCTTCCTGGTGTTCGTGATCGGCGCCTCGCTCGCGCTGTATGCATGGCGGGCGCCCAAAGTCGGCCTGGGCGCGCGCTTCGAGTGGGTCTCGCGCGAAACCTTCCTGCTCGCCAACAACGTGCTGCTGATGGCGGCCTGCGGCGCGGTGCTGCTCGGCACGCTCTACCCGCTGCTGCTCGACGCGCTCGGCATGGGCAAGCTCTCGGTCGGCCCACCCTACTTCGACACCGTGTTCGTGCCGCTGCTCACGCCGCTGATCTTCCTGATGGGCATCGGCCCGCTGGCGCGCTGGAAGCAGGCCGAGCTGCCGCAGCTCGTGCGCCGCCTGCGGTGGGCCTTCGGCGCCGCGCTGATCGCGTCGCTGATCACGAACTGGTGGCGCGGCCACCTCGGGATCGTCTCGACGCTCGGCCTGATGATGGCGTTCTGGATCGTCGCCGCGCTCGCCACCGACCTGGCCGACCGGCTGCGCCCGAACGGCGTCGTGAAGACCAGCGTGCTGCACCGCGGGCGGCAGATCCCGCGCGCGATGGTGGGCATGATGGTCGCGCACCTGGGCATCGCCGTCTTCATCTTCGGCGTCACGATGGTCAAGAGCGGCGAGATCGAGCGCGACGTGAAGATGGACGTGGGCGACACCACCGAGGTGCTCGGCTACACCTTCACCTTCCGCGGGGTGGACTCGCATCAAGGCCCGAACTACCGCGCGGCGCGGGGCACACTCGACGTCACCCGCGACGGCAAGCCGGTCGTGACGCTGCACCCCGAGAAGCGCCAATTCCCCGTCAGCGGCGCGACGATGACCGAGGCCGCGATCAACACCGGCTTCACGCGCGACCTCTACGTCTCGCTGGGTGAGCCGCTTGCCGGCAACACCTGGATCGTGCGCGTCTACGTCAAGCCGTTCATCAGCTGGATCTGGGGCGGCTGCCTGATGATGGCGTTCGGCGGCTTCCTCGCCGCCACCGATCGGCGCTACCGCGCGAAGGTGCGGCAGACCCAGGGCGCCACCGACGCGCAGGCCGCCGCATGATGAAAAGCCTGCGCTACATCCTGCCGCTGCTCGCGTTCTTGATCCTCGCGGGCTTCCTGGCGCGCGGCCTCAACCTCGACCCACGCGAAGTGCCCTCGCCGCTGATCGGCAAGCCCGCGCCGCGCTTCGCGCTCACCCAGCTCGACGACCCCACCAAGACGTTGAAACGCGACGACATGCTCGGCAAGGTCTGGATGCTCAACGTCTGGGCCTCCTGGTGCGTGGCCTGCCGTGAAGAGCATCCGCTGCTGGTCGAATTCTCGAAGCGCGGCATGGTGCCGCTCTACGGCCTGAACTACAAGGACAAGCGCCCCGACGGCCAAGGCTGGCTGGCGCGCTTCGGCAACCCGTACAACGCCTCACTGTTCGACGACGACGGCCGCGTCGGTATCGACTTCGGCGTGTATGGCGTGCCCGAGACCTTCATCATCGACAAGCAGGGCGTGATCCGCCTCAAGCACATCGGGCCGCTCACACCCAACGTGATCCGCGAGCGCATCGAGCCCATGCTCAAGAAGCTCAATGCATAGCGGAGCCCCAAGGTCGCCGCAAGCGGCGCCCGCCCCCCGAGGGGAGCAAAAAACCTTGGGGCGGCCCGGCGGTATTTTGATCTTCCTTCGAGCGTGGCTGGCGTGCCTGTGCGTCGCCCTGCCCGCGTTCGCGAACGACGCCGCGCCCGCGGCCGCCGACCCGGTTCTCGAAGCACGCATGACGCGCATCGCCTCGGAGCTGCGCTGCCTGGTCTGCCAGAACCAGACCATCGCCGACTCGAACGCCGACCTCGCGCAAGACCTGCGCCGGCAGGTGCGCGAGATGCTCAGCAAAGGCGATGACGACGCGACCATCATCCAGTACATGACCGATCGCTACGGCGACTTCGTGCTCTACCGCCCGCCCGTCAAGGCCACCACGTTGCTGCTGTGGTTCGGGCCGGCGCTAATGCTGCTGCTCGGCTTCGGCGCGCTCGCACTGGTGATGCGGCGGCGCGCACGCGCCGCGGCGGCCCAGTTCGAGCCCGACGATCCGGCGTTGTTTTCCGATCCGCACCAATCCTGACCGACCGATGACCGCACCGTTGCCCGAAGCGCCCGCGACACGCCCGTCCGCGCGTCTGTTGATCGGCCTGTGCGTCTGCGTGATCGGCCTGGCCGTCGCCGGCTACGCCTGGAAGGGCTCGCCCGGCCTGAAGCCGGTGGCCGCGGCGCCG
>JBDUAG010000346.1:0-4722 GCA_040004785.1 Burkholderiales bacterium
ATCACATCGACAAGGCAGACATTCGGATCGTTGACTTCGTCGACACCGGCCACCCTGCGTTGTTGCGCATGTGGGAGAAGCGGCAGCGCGGCTATCGCGCGATGGGGTACCGGATCTCGGAAGCCTCAGGGCACGCAGCGGAAGCGAGTCAACTGGTGTTTGAGACGTGACGGATTCTTGGCTGGGTCAGGCATCTTCGATGCCGGCAAGTGCGATGGCGTCAACCAGGGACAGGGCGCCAAGGTGAGGTGGTTCTTGCGCACCGACGCTTGATGGCCTGTTGCGTTGCCCGTAGCTCGCCGATCTACTTGGCACGGGGACCGAAGATTCGGGCGAATTCGGTGTGCTTGGCCTGCAGCCAGGTGGCTGTGAGATCGCGATTGCGCTCCAGCGCGTCATAGATGTCTCGGATGCGATCGTTGTCGATCTTCTTGGCCGCCCGCATCTTGGACAGCAATTCCCATCCATGCCAGATCGGAATATCGAAGTCACCTGCCAGCAGATGCATGCCCAGGTCATCGGTCACCACCACCGCCTTCTTCACTTCACCAAAGGCCAACACCTTGCAATCGGTTTCTGATGGCGGGTGGCGTCCGGCGGTTGTGTAGCGATCCAAGTCGGTGAGCACAAACCCCTGGAGGACGCTCTGAAAATTCTTCAGCTGTTCCTTTTGCTCTGCGCTCAAGGGCACGCGTGCTGCATCGCGCTCTTCACCGAATACCTCGTCATCGAACCATGGGAACCTCGAGCGCAGGCTGCGGTTTCGACGCACCTCGTCCTCTACATCCCGCAGCACGGTCAGCACATAGTCCTTCTGCCCAAACTTCACACCGAGCAGTGGTCTGATGCGTTTGGCCAGCCTGAGATAGGTGTTGGTGTCGAGCAGAACCAGCGTCAACGCGTCAGCTCATCGTGAACGGCTTGAGCATCTGGCAGCGCGACGCTCAGGACCTGTTGAACATAGCCGACGCCCGTGCCGCGAGCGCGGAGCATCGCCTGCAATGCGATGAAGAACGTTGACTGAAAGATGTTGTGTGCAGATGCGATGTAGGTCACCGGATCAGGCGGCATCGGCTTGAAGAGAATTGCGCTGACCAGGTCGCCGCGGATGCCGTCGCTGTTGCGGGCCGCATGCACTTCCTTGTCAGTCACCTTCAGTGTGGCAAGGCCGGCGGCACCCGCGTATTTGCTGACCTCGTTGAATACGCTGAACAACGAGATCGCGTGCTGTTGGGCGAATGCGTGCAGGGCGCTGATGATGCTGCTGGGGGTGTGCTTACGCGCGGCCTCGACGTAGGCCTGATGCGCCAGTTCCTTGGGGAACAGCAATGCACCCGCGAACGCGTCCGCAAAATCTTCACCGTCATCCGTGCCTGCCAGGGCTGGCGTGTAGACGTGCGCGAGTTCGTGCGCCATCCAGAACTTGAAGTCTTCGAGATGCGTGTCGAGGTTCAAATAGATGAAGGTCACCTTCTCGGCCGGCAGCAGGATGTGCAGCGCGTTCTCATGACGCATCTTCTTGCCCCACATCACGGGAACGATGACTGCATCGTTCGCGGCGAACTCAGCGATCAGGTGCTCGTATGACAGCACAGCGGCATGACCGATGCCCAGCTTCGTTCGCACTGCCGCCACCGTGGCCTGCAGGCGATCGTATTCCTGTGATGTGTCGGAGATCTGGGTGCGCAGCGACTTGCGCACGGGCAGGTAACCGGCCAGTGGCTTGAGCATTGCGCCCATGGCGCGAGCGCGCAGCACATGCTCATCGATGGTCTTGGCGCCGCCCTTCTTGCGGAAGGCAATCACCGGCTGGTCGGCCTGGTCGGCGAGCACGAGCTTGTCGAAGCCCACTGACAGTGCCGATGACAATTTCAGCAGGGTGGCTGGGCGGGGGAAGTCCGCGCCCTTCATCCAATTGGTGACCGCCTGGGCGCTCACCCCTACCTCTTCCGCGAGTTTTTTTTGATCCCACCCTTTGGAGGTCAGTGCCGCTTTGATGGACTCGCTGTGGATAACTCTGTGCATAGCCGTTGAATTATGGTGCCGGTCGGCTTGAGAATCAAGTTTAATCAAGCGGCAGTGGTCTTGAGGGTTGTTACGCCGCTACTGCTCGGGCCGGCAACGGCTTGGCGCTCTCACGAACGCCGCATACGAGTGAGGCTGGTCGCGCGCCAGCGCGAAGCCAGGCTCACGGTTGACGCGGCGAGGATCGACTCCGCGAGAAGGGGCTTTGAGAATCTGATCACACGGTGGGTCTCGGTGCTGCGCCGAGAGACCGCACCCGGTTTTGGAGGTGGCCAGGTCCGGTGCAGTAAATTCGGCGTACCTGTAGGCCAGTCGCACGAACTCATGCACGCATCCAAAACTCCCTATGGCGCGGCCCCCGCCAAGTCCTTGTCAGCGCTCACGCGCCAGAGCAACTAATTCGGCGCCCTACGCAAGTCGACGATCGCCTCGAGCTCGAGTTCCAGCGGACGGCGAGCCTCGATGTCGCCGAGAAGCACGATGGCCTCGGGACGGCGGGCCTGGGTGACGCGAACGATGGGCACGAAGTCGCCGTGCGGATCGCCGAAGAAGATGATCTTCGGGCTCGGCAGGCGCCTTCTTCGGCACGACAGTTCAGCAGGCGCTGCGGCTGTTGATGCAGGGCGTGCAGGCCTCACAGTAACGCCGAGGGTCGCGGGTTCGGCACCGGCCCGCGGCTGGGCCGCGGTCTCGACGGCTCAGACCGAGCTCAGGTGCTTTCCGACGAGGCCGGTCATCTCGAACATCGTGACTTCGTCCTTGCCCATCACGGCCTTCATCAGGGCCGGGTGCGCTTGGCGCATGCGTCAGAACTCGGGCTGGCAACGCGCCTTTCGTTCCAGCCAGTAGGCGATGTTGCCGACGACGACGATGCTGCCTGACACGACGAGGGTGGCCGCAGTCACGACGCTGGCTCCCACGATGAGCGCGACGCAGCCCTGGTTCTCGCAACGCTGGATGGCTGCGACCCGACCGCCTTCAAGCACCAGTTGCTTGGCCATCACCTTGCACTCGTGGTCGTAGACCTGCGTCATCCGAGGCACGTAGACGCATGCGCAGAGAAGGGTGGCGGCGCTCAGTGCAAGACAACGGGTGGTGATTTGCATAGCCGCTTCAGTCTTGCTGCGTGCCGGACAGAGAATCACGCCAGACGTCTTCGGGCTATCGTGCTTCTTGAAGGGCAGCAAGCCACGTCGTCGCTTCCTTCTTGCCGAGAGAGCGAAGCGCTGCGATGGCGGACATGTGTTTAGCCCGTGGACGGGCCATGCCGGCCTCCCATCGGTAGATGGACTTGCCAGACGCGCCGACGAGCAATCCGCAATCCTCTGCCGACAGTTCCAGCCGGTGCCGCTGGGACGCCAGGCCTTTGCCGCTGAATCGCAGTGACTGCGAGGTGACCTCGTCCGCTGCGGGCGAGGCGTTCTTCGCCGTGGATTTGCCCAGTCGTTTCAACGCCTGTTCAAGGGCCAGGACGCGCCGCTTCAATGCGGCGATTTCCGAACGATGGACACTCGTCGCCTTCTTGAGGCTTTCGGTTTCGGCGCGAACTTCCTTGCGGGCGACGCGCGAGATTTCCTCTTTCAGGATTGCCGCAATGTTTGGCATGGCTCGATTGTGCCGGCTTCAGCGCCGAGAGCCGTGCCAATGGCATGGATTCCAAGAAACTGCGGCACCTCCAAAGGGCGCGAGGCCCACCGATGGCCAGGGGGCGTTGACGCTACGTTGGCTATGGTGTCAGAATATTCGCTGCTCCGGGGTGCACGCGAACAGCGTGCTGAGATGGACCACCCAAACCCGCGAACTTGATCCGGCTAGTACCGGCGAAAGAAGAGCTGTCTCCCTTGACCTATCGGCCCACGTGGCCGTTCGTCGCCGGGGTGCACCTTCGGAGCAGCTGTTGTCACAACGCTCCAGAAGGAACACCTATGAACGCTCCCGACAAGCTCGCTACGCTGCTCACGCTGACGCGCGAGCCGTTTCCTGCTTCGCGCAAGACCTACGTTACCGGGTCGCGCGACGACTTGCGAGTTCCACAACGCGAAGTGAGCCTGACGAACGGTGAAACCGTCTCGCTGTATGACACCTCGGGGCCGTACAGCGACCCGGCCGCAAAGATCGACGTGAATCACGGCCTGCCCAGTGTGCGCTGTGCGTGGATCGACGCCCGTCGCGACACCGAAACCTACACCGGCCGCTCGCACCAGGCGCTGGACGATGGCGTGAAGGGCGAAGCGCGCGAAGCCATCGACAGCGGCCGCATCGACGCATTGCGCAGGGCGGCCGCAGCCCTGCAGCGCCAGCCGCGCCGCGCCAAGGCAGGCGCCAACGTGACCCAGATGCACTACGCACGGCGCGGCATCGTCACGCCGGAAATGGAGTTCGTGGCGCTGCGCGAGAACGGCAAGCGCGAGTGGATGGCCGAGTACCTGTCGGACGAGTCTCGCGAGCGGCGCCTGCGCGGCAACGCGATGGGTGCGAGCCTTCCGAAGATCATCACGCCGGAGTTCGTGCGCGACGAGGTGGCGCGCGGCCGCGCCATCATCCCGGCCAACATCAACCACCCCGAAGTGGAGCCGATGGCCATCGGCCGAAACTTCAAGGTCAAGATCAACGCCAACATCGGCAATTCGGCTGTCACCTCTAGCATTGAAGAAGAAGTGGAAAAGCTGGTGTGGGCCACGCGCTGGGGCGCCGACA
>JBDUAG010000347.1:0-4721 GCA_040004785.1 Burkholderiales bacterium
GGTGCACCAGGCTTTCGTAGAGGATGCCGAGCACGATGTAGATCACGACGATCGCGGCAATGATCAGCAGTGTCTGCTGGCTGTTCGATTGCTGCGCCGACAGCGCGCTGCCGGCGAACTCGCCGCGCAGCGTCGTCGGCAGGCCGATGTTGGCCTCGGCCGTCTTGATCGCGGCGCGCGCATCGGCGAGCGTCTCGCCGTCGGCAAGGTTGAACGAGATCGTGGTCGCGAGCTCGGTGTCCTGGTGGTTCACCGAGGTCGCGGTCGATTCCTCGACGAAACGCGCGAAGGTGGCCAGTGGCACGAGCTTGGTCGCGGTGTTGCTCAGCACGTTGCCGGTCGAGGCGTTGCGCAGCCCGGGATTGGCGGAGACGGCGGTGGCCGTCGCTGCCGCGGCCGTCGTGCTTTCGACGGCGACGGCCTGACCGCCGCTCTCGACGATCCGCGTCGCCGGCACGTAGATGTCGGCCAGCGCGTTCGGGCTCGTCGTGTAGCCGGGCGCCCATTCCATCACGACGTGGTACTGGTTCAGCTCGGTGTAGATCGTCGCGACCTGGCGCTGGCCGAACGCGTTGTACAGCGCCGAGTCGATCGCGCTCGAACTCACGCCGAGCCGCTTGGCGGCATCGCGATCGACCTTCACCGTCGTCTGCACACCGTTCTCCGCCTGGTCGGTGTCGACATCGGTGAGCTGCGGCTGCTGCTTCATCTCGTTGGCGAGCTTCAGCGCCCACGGGCGCAGCTGGGCGATGTTGTCGCTCTTCAGCGTGTACTGGTAGGTCGAGTTGCTCGCGCGACCGCCGGAGCGTACATCCTGCACCGGGTTCAGGAACACCTGCAGGCCGGTTACGCGTGCGAGCTGCGGGCGCAGCCGCGCGATCACGGCGAGTCCCTTGTCGGTGCGCTGGTTCGCGGGCTTCAGGTTCACGAACATGAAGCCGCCACCGGCGCGGCCGCCGCCGGTGAAGCCGACCACCGTGTCCACCGCCGGGTCCTTGTGCACGATCTCCACGACCTGGCGCAGCTTCTCGCCCATCGCCTTGGTCGAGATGCTCTGGTCGGCGCGCATGCCGCCGTTCAGCTGGCCGGTGTCCTGCTGCGGGAAGAAGCCCTTCGGCGCCATCGTGAACAGGTAGACGTTCATGCCGATCACGGCGAGCAGGATCAGCATCACCAGCGCCTTGCTCGCCAGTGCCCAGTCGAGGCTCTGTTCGTAGCTGCGCAGCACCCACTGGTAGCCGCGCTCGGCGGTGCGCGCGACGCGGCCCGGCGGCTTCTCGTGCTCACCGCCCGGTTTGAGCAGCCACGCGCACATCATCGGCGTGGTGGTGAGCGAGATCACGAGCGAGATCATCACCGCGGCCGACAGCGTGATCGCGAACTCCTTGAACAGCCGCCCCTGCTGACCGCCCATGAAGAGCAGTGGGATGAACACCGCGACCAGCGAGATGCTGATCGACAGCACCGTGAAGCCGACCTCCTTCGCGCCCAGCAGCGCGGCCTGCATGCGCGTCATGCCGGCCTCGATGTGGCGGCTGGTGTTTTCCAGCACGACGATCGCGTCGTCGACGACGAAACCGGTCGCCACCGTCAGCGCCATCAGGCTCAGGTTGTTCAGCGAGAAGCCGAGCAGGTACATCACGCCGAAGGTGCCGAGCAGTGCAACGATGGTCGCCACCGCCGGCACGATGGTGGCGCGCACGCTGCGCAGGAACAGGCTGACGACGAGCACGACGAGCACGACCGAGATGATCAGCGTTACCTCGACCTCGCGCAGCGAGGCGCGGATCGAATTCGTGCTGTCGGAGGCGACCTGCAGTTGCACGTCGGCGGGCAGGTCGGCCTGCAGTTCGGGGAGCAGCTTGCGCACCGCGTCCACCGTCGCGATCACGTTGGCCGCGGGCTGGCGCGTGACCAGCACGATGATCGCGGGCTCGCCGTTGAAGAGGCCGAGCGTGCGCGTGTCCTCGACGCCATCGACGACCTGCGCCACGTCCTGCAGCCGCACCGCGGCGCCGTCGCGCCACGCGATCACCATCGGCGCGTAGTCGCTCGCGCGCAGCGCCGGCGTCTGGGTGTAGATCTGCAATCGCCGTTCGTCGCTCTGCACGATGCCCTTGGGCCGGTTCGCATTGCTCGCCTGGATCGCGGCGCGCACGTCCTCGGTGCTGATGCCGTACTTGTTCAGCGCGAACGGCAGCAGCTCGATGCGCACCGCCGGCAGCGAGCCGCCGCCGATCTCGACATCGCCGACGCCGTCGACCTGCGACAGCCGCTGGCTGATGATGTTCGAGACCGAGTCGTAGATCTGCCCCGGCGTCTTCGTCTTCGACGTGAGCGCGAGGATGATCACCGGCGCCGCCGCCGGGTTCGCCTTGCGGTAGGTCGGGTTGCTCTTCAGCGTCGCCGGCAGATCGACACGGCTCGCGTTGATCGCCGCCTGCACCTCGCGCGCGGCGCCGTCGATGTTGCGCGACAGGTCGAACTGCAAGGTCACGCGGGTCGAGCCGACACCGCTCGACGAGGTGATCTCGTTGACGCCGGCGATCGTGCCGAGATGCCGCTCCAGCGGCGTGGCCACGCTGGTGGCCATGGTGTCCGGGCTCGCGCCGGGGATCGCGGCGCTGACCGAAATCACCGGGAAGTCGATCTGCGGAAGCGGCGAGACCGGCAGCGCGAAGAAGCCGCCGACGCCGGCAAGCGCAACGCCGACCGTGAGCAGCACCGTGCCGATCGGTCGTCGCACAAATGGCGCGGACAGATTCACGCCGACGCCTCCGACGCGTCATCCAGCCTGCGCGTGCTGCCGCCACCGAGCCGGTCGAACATCAGGTAGATGACCGGCGTCGTGAACAAGGTCAGCAGCTGGCTCACGATCAGGCCGCCGAAGATCGCCAGGCCGAGCGGGCGGCGCAGCTCGGCGCCGTCGCCCCAGCTCAGCATCAGCGGCACCGCTGCGAACAGCGCGGCAAGCGTCGTCATCAGGATCGGCCGCAGCCGCAGCAGCGCCGCCTGGTGGATCGCCTCGCGCGGGCTCTTGCCCTCGGTGCGCTCGGCGTCGATCGCGAAGTCGATCATCATGATCGCGTTCTTCTTGACGATGCCGATCAGCAGGATGATGCCGATGATGCCGATCACGCCGAGGTCGTTGCCGGTGATCATCAGTGCCAACAACGCGCCGACACCCGCCGACGGCAGCGTCGACAGGATCGTCAGCGGGTGCACATAGCTCTCGTACAGCACGCCGAGCACGATGTAGACGCAGATCACCGCGGCCAGGATCAGCCAGAGCTGGTTGCTCAGCGAACGCTCATAGGCGCCTGACGCGCCGAGGAAGGTCATCGTCACGCCGCTCGGCAGCGCGATGTCCTTGGCGGCCTGGCGGATCGCATCGACCGCGTCGCCGAGCGCGACGCCGCTCGCGGTGTCGAAGTTCAGCGTGCTCGCCGGGTACTGCGACACATGCGTGATCTGCAGCGGCGCCTGCTTCTCGGCGATGCTCGCGAACGCCGACAGCGGCGTCGGCGCGCCGCCGCTGGTGATCAGGTTCAGCTTGCCAAGATCGGACGCATCGCCGATCAGCCCGGGCCGCGCTTCGAGGATCACGCGGTACTGGTTGGTCTCGGTGAAGATGGTCGAGACGATGCGCTGGCCGAAGGCGCTGTAGAGCGCGTCATCGACCGAACTCGCGGTGATGCCCAGCCGCGAGGCGGTGTCGCGGTTCACGTCGACGTAGGCGGCGAGGCCCTGCGCGCCGGCATCGCTGCTGACGTTGCGCACCTGCTTTGCTTCGCGCAGGCGCTCGATCAGCTTGTTCATCCACAGCGTGATGGTCGCGCTGTCCACGCCTTCGAGCGAGACGCGGTACTGCGTCGGGCCGGTCTCGGCGTCGATCGTCAGGTCCTGCGTGGGTTGCAGCGAGAGGATCACGCCGGCCACCTGGCGCACGCGCTCGCGCAGCCGGTCCATCGTCGCCTGCTGGTCGCCGTGGCCCTTCTTCAGGTTGATCAGCATGCTGCCGGCGTGCAGCATCGTGTTGTTGGCGGCGTCGACGCCGACGAACGAGCTCAGGTTCTCGACATCCGGGTCGGCCAGGATCGCGGCCGCGGCCTGCTGCTGGAGCAGTGCCATTCGCTCGTACGACACGTCTTGCGCGGCCTGGATGCGGCCCTGCAGCTGGCCCGTGTCCTGCGTCGGGAACAAGCCCTTCGGGATCATCAGGTAGAGCAGCACGGTGAGCGCGAAGGTCGCGAGCGCGACCAGCAGCGTGATCGCCTGGTGGTCGATGACCCAGCCCAGCGAGCGGTCGTAGCGCTTCATCACGTCGCCGAAGAAGCGCTGCGCACGTGACGGCGGCTTGTTGTTGTCGGCCTCGGCCTTCGGTTTCAGCCAGCGCGCCGACATCATCGGCACCAGCGTCAGCGAGACGATCGCGGAGATCAGGATCGTGATCGCCAGCGTCACCGCGAACTCGCGGAACAGGCGGCCGACCACGTCGCTCATGAACAGCAGCGGGATCAGCACCGCGATCAGCGAGACCGTGAGCGAGATGATGGTGAAACCGATCTGCGTCGCGCCCTTGATCGCCGCCTGCATCGGCGGCTCGCCCTCCTCGAGGTAACGCGCGATGTTCTCGATCATCACGATCGCGTCGTCGACGACGAAGCCGGTCGCGATCGTCAGCGCCATCAGGCTCAGGTTGTTCAGGCTGTAGCCGAGCA
>JBDUAG010000348.1:0-4699 GCA_040004785.1 Burkholderiales bacterium
ACCAGGCGCCGACGGCGATGGTCGATCTGAGCAAGCCGGCGTTCAAGCTCGGCGTCGCGGCGCTGAAGGTCGGCATCAAGGCGCACGAGCTCCAGGTCAGCGTGACGACCGACAAGCCGCAGTACGCGGTGCGTCAGAAGGTCACCGCGCGCGTGAAGGTCGCGTTCGAGGGCAAGCCGCTGGCCGGTGCCGAGGTCGCGTTCGCAGCCGTCGATGAAGGCTTGCTCGCGCTGCGCAACAACGACTCGTGGGACTTGCTCAACACGATGATCCAGCAGCGCGCGTGGGGCGTCGAGACGGCGACCGCGCAGAGCGAGATCATCGGGCGGCGCCACTACGGCCGCAAGGCGGTCGCAGCGGGCGGCGGCGGCGGGCGCGGCAGCACGCGGGAGTTGTTCGACACCTTGCTGGTCTGGAAGGCGGTCGTCACTCTCGATGCGAACGGCGAGGCGGTCATCGAGGTGCCGCTCAACGACTCGCTGACCAGCTTCAAGCTGGTCGCGATTGCCGATGCCGGCACGCAGCAGTTCGGCACCGGCAGCACCAGCGTGCGCGTGACGCAGGATCTTCAGATGCTGTCGGGCCTGCCGCCGCTGGTGCGCGAGGGCGACCACTTCAGCGCGATGCTGACCTTGCGCAACACGACTGCGCGCGAGATGAAGGTGCGCGCGACGCTGCAAGGCACGGCCAACAGCGGCGACGAGATCACGCGCACGCCATTGAACCTGCCGCCGCAGGACGTGACGCTGGCCGCCGGCGCGGCGCAGGAGATCGTCTGGCCCGTCGACGTGCCGGCCGAGGCCTTCAGCATCACGTGGGAGGCGGGTGTGGCCGAGCAGGGCGGCGTGGCGACACAAGAGCGGGCCACCGACAAGCTCAAGCTCACCCAACTCGTCTCGCCCGCGGTGCCGGTGCGCGTGCTGCAGGCGACGCTGCAACAGCTCGAAGGCACGCTGACGCTGCCGATCGCGGCGCCATCGGATGCGCTGCCCGAAACGGGCGCCGATACTGCAAGAAAACGCGGCGGCATCAACGTTTCGGTGCAGCCCAAGCTCACCGGCGCGCTGCCCGGCATGCGGCGCTACTTCGAGACCTATCCGTTCATCTGCCTCGAGCAGAAGACCTCGAAGTCGGTCGGCCTGAAGGACGCGACGCTGTGGGCCGCGGTGGCCAACTCATTGCCGACCTACCTCGACAGCGACGGCCTCGCGGCCTACTTCCCGCCGCGTGCCGAGGACGCGCCGCGCGGCAGCGACACGCTGACGGCCTACGTGCTCGCGGCGACGAACGAGGCCGGCTTCGAACTGCCCGCGCTGGCGCGTGACGCGATGCTGAACGGGCTGACGGCCTTCGTCGAAGGCCGGATCGAGCGCAAGTTCTGGTCGCCGAAGAACGACCTGGATGTGCGCAAGCTCGCGGCCGTCGAGGCGCTGTCGCGCTATGGCCGTGCGCAGGCGAAGATGCTCGGCTCGATCAACCTGACGCCCAATGTGTGGCCGACGTCGGGCGTGATCGACTGGCTCAATATCCTGAAGCGCGTCAACGGCGTTCCGAACGCCGCCAGGCGCATCGACGAGGCGAACCAGATCCTGCGCAGCCGGCTCACCTACGCCGGCACGACGCTGAAGTTCAGCAACGAGGAGGGCGACTTCTGGTGGTGGCTGATGGGCAGCGCCGACGCGAACGCGGCGCGCCTGATCCTCGCGGTGCTCGACGACCCGGCCTGGAAGGACGACCTGCCGCGCATGGTCGTCGGCTCGCTCGGCCGGCAACGCGCCGGCGCGTGGCTGACGACGACCGCGAACCTGTGGGGCTCGCTCGCGCTCGACAAGTTCTCGGCGAAGTTCGAGTCGGTGAAGGTCGCGGGCCGCACCAACGCGACGCTGGGCGACAAGACCGCCGGCATCGACTGGGCGAAGCTGGCGGACGGCGGCTCGATGAAGCTCGCGTGGCCGCTCCAGCCCGGCCCGCTGAACGTGGCGCAGGACGGCCCGGGCAAGCCGTGGCTGACGGTGCAGAGCCTCGCCGCGATTCCGCTGAAAGCACCGCTGCGCGCGGGCTACAGCGTGACGCGCAGCATGATCGCGGTCGAGCAGAAGGATGCATCGAAGGAGAAGACTGGCCAGTGGTCGCGCGGTGATGTCGTGCGCGTGCGGGTCGAGATCGACGCGCAGACCGACATGACCTGGGTCGTCGTCAGCGATCCGGTGCCCGGCGGCGCGACCATCCTCGGCTCGGGGCTGGGGCGCGATTCGGCGATCGCGACACGCACCGAGAAGCGCGCCGGCGATGCCTGGCCGGCGTTCGAGGAGCGCAGCTTCGAGGCCTTCCGCAGCTACTACGAATACCTGCCGCGAGGCAAGCACGTCATCGAGTACACCGTGAGGCTGAACAACCCGGGCAGGTTCGCGCTGCCGCCGACGCGTGTGGAGGCGATGTACGCGCCGGAGACCTTCGGCGAGTTGCCGAATGCCGCGATGGAGGTGGCGCCGTGAAAGCCCTGGTCGCGGCGCTGGCGTTTGTCGCCGTCGCGGCGCACGCGGTGCCGACCTTCACCGAGGTGCGCGCCGCGCACCGGCCGTCCGACATCGTGCTGACCGATCGCTTCGGCGTGCCGATGCAGACGATGCGCGTCGACAAGCAGGTGCGCCGCCTCGCGTGGGTGCCGCTCGCCGAGATGTCGCCCGCGCTGCTGCAGGCGCTCGTGCTCAGCGAGGACAAGCGCTTCTACGAGCACAGCGGCGTCGATTGGAGCGCGGTCGCGAAGAGCGCGTGGGGCAACCTGTGGAACCACCGCACGCGCGGCGCCTCGACGATCACGATGCAGCTCGCCGGCCTGATTGCCGACGGCCTCGCACGACCGGGCGGCGGGCGCAGCGTCGCGCAGAAGATCAGCCAGGCGATGACGGCCTCGGCGCTCGAAACGAGCTGGAAGAAGAGCGAGATTCTCGAGGCCTACCTGAACTCGGTCGGCTTTCGCGGCGAGGTCGTCGGCATCGACGCGTTGAGCGCGACGCTGTTCGGCAAGCACGCAAGCGGGCTCGATGCGCAGGAGGCCGCGATCACTGTCGCACTCGTGCGCGGCCCGAACGCGAGCGCCGAGGTGGTCGCGCAGCGCGCCTGCGGCGTGTTGCAGCTGCAGCCGCTCGCGTGTCCCGGGGTGACGGCCTTGGCGGCGACCGCGCTCGCGCGCCAGGGCGGCATGCCGCTGGTCGAGCAGATCGCGCCGCACTTCGCGCGGCAGATCGCGCGGGCCGATGGCGCGCCGCTGCAACGCAGCACGCTCGACGCGGGTTTGCAGCGCGTCGCGATCGCGGCATTGCGGCGCCAGCTCGGCGAACTCTCGGGCCGCAATGTCGAGGACGGCGCGGTGATCGTGCTCGACAACGCGAGCGGCGAGGTGCGCGCCTGGGTCGGCTCGAGCGGCGAGCTGTCGGGCGCCGCGCAAGTCGACGGCGTGCTCGCGCGGCGCCAGCCGGGTTCGACCTTGAAGCCTTTCGTCTACGGGCTCGCGTTCGAGAAGAAACTGATCACACCGGCGAGCCTGATCGACGATTCGCCGGCGCAGATCGCGACGACCAACGGCCTGTACCTGCCGCAGAACTACGACCACGATTTCAAGGGCTGGGTCAGCGCCCGCACCGCGCTCGGTGCGAGCCTCAATGTGCCGGCGGTGCGCATCGGCGCGATGCTCGGGCCCGATGCGCTGGTCGAACGCTTCAACGCGCTCGGGCTCGCGCTGCCGAAACCCGGTGGCTTCTACGGCAACTCGCTCGCGCTCGGCAGTGCCGACGTGACGCTGCTCGCACTGACGAATGCGTACCGCGCCTTCGCGAACGGTGGCCTGTACGCGCCGGTCTCCTTGCGCAATGCGTCGACGAAACCGGTTCGGGTCGCCGACGCGGCGGCCGTGTTCCTCGCCACCGACATCCTCGCCGACAACAACGCGCGCGTGCGCACCTTCGGCCTCGACAGCCTGCTCGCGACGCGTGGCTTCGCGGCGGTGAAGACCGGCACCAGCAAGGACATGCGCGACAACTGGTGCATCGGCTTCACGGACCGCTACACGATCGGGGTGTGGGTCGGCAATGCCAGCGGCGAGCCGATGCACGGCGTCAGCGGTGTGAGCGGTGCCGCGCCGGTGTGGCAGGCGCTGGTGAGCCAGCTGCACGCCAGCTCGCCATCGAAGCCCCCGCGTGCGCCGGCGGGGGTGGTGATGACGACGGTGCAGTTCGATGCAAAGCGCGAGCCGGCGCGCGAGGAAGTCTTCGTCGCAGGCACCGAGCAAGCCAAACAGCGCGCGAGCGCGCAGGTGGCCGGCACCGAGCGCTACGGCATTGCCAGCCCGCGCGACGGCAGCATCTTCGCGATCGACCCCGACATGCCGCCGACCGCGCAGCGCATCGCGTTCGAGGGCGAGCACGGTGTGTGGGTGCTCGATGGCAAGCGACTGGGCGCTGCGCGGCAAATCATGTGGGCGCCGTGGCCCGGTCGGCACGAACTGACGCTGCAAGGCCGCAGCGGCGAGACGATCCAGACAGTGCGCTTCGAGGTGCGCGGCGCGGGCCTCAAGGCCGGTGGGTCAGCATCGGCTCAGGGGGAAAAGATCCGCTCCATCGCGACGTCGATCACCATGCCGCAGAGGCTGTAGAGCAGCGAGCCGATCAGCGCGGCGACGAAGCCGGCGACGTGCAGCCCG
>JBDUAG010000349.1:0-4692 GCA_040004785.1 Burkholderiales bacterium
TGCCGCCGAAGGTCTCCTGCGAGATGTCGAGGCTGTAGCGGTTCGCGGTGTAGTCGGGTTCCTTGCTGCGGTTGATGCCGAAGATGATCTGCGAATCGCGGTAGACGTAGTCGGCGCCGAAGCTGTATTCGTTGCGGCGCTCCTTGTACGGGCTCGCGGTGGTGACGACGTCGATCGAGGCGTTGCTGATCGAATCGACGTAGTACGACGCCGACAGCGAGACCTTGTCGGCGATGCTCTTGCGCACCAGCAGCGCCGGCCCGTTGGCCGTCACGCCGCCGCCGTTGTACGAATGGATCAGTGCTTCGGCGCTGTCGGCCGGCAGGTCGAGCGCACGCGCACCCCCTGCGGCCAACAGGCTGCCGAGCAAGCCGCCCAGCAGCGTGCCGAGACGTCGCAGCAAATCAGTTGCAGCCACAACCGCCTCCCTGCACGCCGGTCGCGCCGCGCGAGCCTTCTCGCACGTCGCGCACGTGATCGCGATGGCGCTCGGCCAGCGAGCCGCGCGAGAACGCCATGATCGGATCGGCGAGGCGCTCACGCTCGTAAGGCTTGACCCAGGGCTCGATGGGTTTGATCGCACAGCCGGCCAGAAACGAGGACAGCACCAGCACGGCTGCGCCGACCAAGCGGCCGCCGCGGAGCCGGCTTTGCCGGGCCGCTAGCGGCGCCCCCTGGGGGGAGCGCCGAAGGCGCTTCGGGGGGGTCATTTCAACAACTCCCGCACCTGCTTTTCGTAGGTGTCTTCGTAGCCGTTCAGGTAGCCGCGGTGCACGTAGCGCACCTTGCCGTCGCGATCGATCAGCACGGTGGACGGCATCGTCGCCAAATCGTACAGGCGGCTGACCTTCTTGTCGGTGTCCCACAGCACCGGGAACTTGACACCGAGCTTGGCGGCCACGTCGGCCGCGTTGCGCGTGTCGTCATCGACATTGACGCTGAGCAGCACGAAGCCCGAGGCACCGTACTTCTCGTACAGCTTGTTCAGGTGCGGCATCTCCTGCCGGCACGGGCCGCACCAGGTGGCCCAGAAGTTGATCATCACCACCTGACCGCGCTGTTCTTGCAGGCGCATGTTCGGCCCGATCATCGCGCGCAGCGTGAAGTCGGGTGCCAGCGTGGTCGGCGCGACCACCGGCAGCGCGCTGTTGGCCGCGAGTCCGAGCGCCGCGCACAGCAGCCAGCGCGTGCTGCGCGAGAGTCGTTTGAGGGCAGTGAGGTTCATCGCATCGGCTCCGTCAGAAGTTGACCGTCAGGCCACCGGTCAGTTCGAGGTTCTGTGTGGTCTGGCGGGTGCCGAGCAGGTCGAGCGAGTAGATGTGGTCGCGCATGTCGAGTTGCAGCGCCACAGCGTCCATCAGGTAGACGCGAAAGCCGAAGCCGACGTTGTAGGTGGGCCGGCGTACCTGATCGAACTTGGTGCTGCCGACGCCGGCGATCAGGTACAGCTGCGACGGCTTGGCGCGCTTCGCGCCGATGAACACTTCGCCGGGCAGGACGTTGTAGCCGATCGAGACGTTGTAGTAGCTCAGCTTCGCCTTCTCTTCCGGGAACACGCCGCCGGGCAGGATCTGGCGGAAAGACTTGTCGCTGACCTTGCTGATCGCATAGACGCCTTCGGCGAAGAAGTCTTCGGTGATGTGGTAGCCGAGGCGCACGCCGCCGACGGCGCTGGCGCCGAAGTTCTGCGTCGCGTAGGTGCCGGCGAAGGCGCCGATCTCGAAGTCGTTGGACGGAAACTTCGGCACGCTGATGTCGCGCCGATCGACCTCTGGCACGACGACCTGGTCGGTCTTCGGTGGCAGCGGGTCGGCGGCGAACGCCGTGACGCCGAAGCCGGCGAGCGCGCTGGTCAAAAGGATTCGATGCATTGTTGTTTTGTTCATCAGTGGCTCATCAGAAGAAGAACGAGATCCCGGCCGTGAACGCGCGGTACTCGGCACTGTGGGTGTCGGTCACGAACGCGGTGTAGAGCGAGTAGTCGGCACGCAGCACGAAGCGGTCGGTGAGGTGGTAGCGCACGCCGATCACGCCGCCGGCGAGCTTGGCGTCGGTGGTCTGCGCGCCGACCAGGCTCTGGTTCGGGAAGTTCTTGAACTTGCCGAAGCCGACGCCGGCAAACGGCGAGAAGCGCCGATCCGACCACGGTTCCGCGAGCAGGTTGATGTGCCAGAAGTCGGTGCCCGAGAACACGCCCTGCACCTGGCCCAGCGTGCCCTCGACGCTGAGCGTCTCGGAGAGCCGGTAGCTGCTCCACAGCTTGAGCATCGGCTCCGACTTGAAGTGGCCCCAGGCGACGCCGAGCTGGACGCGCCGCGTCAGGTAGTCGTCGAGCAGGATGTCGCGAAAACTCTTGCGCACGCCGCCGGCGGTGAGCGTCGATTCCAGCTGCTGGCGGCTGACCCAGCCGATCTTGCCTCCGTCGGTGCGGATCTTGTACCAGTCGGTGTGGCGCAACTCGATCTCGATCCACTCGTCGCGACCGGCGACGAAGAAGACCGGAAAGCCGCGGCCCGGGCCGGTGCGCAACTCGATGTAGGCCTCGGTGATCTGCAGGCGATCGGCCGACGCGGTGGCAGCGCTCGCGGGCGCAGGCGTCGGTGCGAGAGTGGGTGCGACGACCGCCGGTGCGCTCGCCGCGGCATCGCTGGGCGCCACGGCATCGGCGGCGTGCGCCGTCATCGCACTCGCGATCAGGACGGCGCCGATCACGGCCGTGTGCTTCATCAGGATGCGTGCTGTCATTGGGTGTTGCAGGTGCCGGTCTTCGGATCGGCCGGCGTGAACATCGCATAGGTCGCGGTGCTGAACTCGTCCTGGCCCTGCGGTGCCGGGTGGCTGATCCAGTATTCGATCAGCTTCACGTTCGGGTCGGTGGCGCTCGGGAAGATCAGGCCGCCGCCGTGCAGCACATTGAGCAGCTGCGGCTTCAGCAGCAGCCGGCTCTGCGTCGTCGAGCCGACGATGACTTCACCCTGGGCCGAGTAGAAGTTCTTGTACATGTCGCTGGTGCGGATCACGTCCGGCGTGTTCGTCGTCACGCTCAGATCGACTTCGGTCGCCGCGGGCACGACACGAAATGCGCCGCCGGTGCCGGTCGCCGAAGCGTGGCAGCCGGAGCCGGCGCAGGTGTTGATCGAGGTCGTGCCGTTGAGCTGGATCGGCAGCTCGGCCAGGAAGATCGGGTTGATGCACTTCTGGAAGTACGCGAACGAGAGCTTCTGGCCCGTCACCGACCCTGGATCATTCGCGATCGGCGCCGCGTTGTCGAACGGGTTCGACGACGAGCCGCCGCAGCCCGCCAAGACCAGTGCGGTCAATGCGGCGAGGCTCGTCCCGAGGCGGCGCGCGGGGGGTGTCCATCGTGAGCGCATCCGCATTCAACAGCCTCCCTTGATCCAGTTGGCAATCGCGTTGTAGTTCGCGCTGCCCACCGGCAGGATGGCCGTGGTCTGGCCGACTGCGCCCGGCGGATGCGGCACGGTCGAGGGCTTGCTCAACAGGTAGTTCGAGGACGCGACGCAGGCGTTCGAGATCATCGTCAGGGTCACGTTGTAGTCGCCCTCCACATCGCCGGTGAGCACGAATCGATTGTTGCGAAACGAGGTGCCCGGCGGCGTCGCCGACGTGCTGCTGCCGATCGCCTGGTGGCAGGCCGCGGCGCAGGTGGACTTCAGGATCGGGAACACCTGCGTTTCGAACGAGGCCTGGCTGAGCGTCGGCAGCATGCGCACGCCGCTGCTCGCATCGAACGGGTCGTTGTAGTACTTGCTGCCCAGATCGATCCACTCCGCGACCAGGCGCTTCTCGGCCGTGTTCAGCAGTGTCGAGTGATCCGGCACCGTGGATGAAGCCGTCGGGCTCGGGTGCGTGGTGCGCGCCGAACTCCCCGCCATCAGGTTCTGGCCCGAGAGAATCTCCACCAGCCGGCTCTTGCGTGCCAGGCCGAGCGCCTCGCCTTCGCTGGCCGCCGTATCGACCAGCGCCGGGCCGCGTGCGATCACGACCACGCCTTCCTCGATGCGCGTCTGCGGCAGGCTGGTGACAGGGTCGAGCAGCGGGTCGCCGAGCATCAGCTCGTCATACGAGGTCATGCGACCGCTGCCGCCGATGCCAGCGCGCAGGTCGAGCTTGTCAGGGTCGTTGTGGCAGGTCGTGCAGGTATTGCCGCCGCCGGTGCCGCGCGACCGCGTCCACAACGGCTGGATGTGGTCGGGGTAGTTGATGACGCCGTTGGTCGGCACGGTGGTGGCGAGGTCGTTCGCTGCCAGAGCGTTGCCGGTGTAGCGCAGCGCGATCGAGCTGCGCGCGGTCACGCCGCTCTTGCTCGCATCGGCCCAGACATCGGCATAGACCGGGTCGTTGACGAGCTGCAGCGCGGTCGGATCGAGCCGCGCTCGGGTCGAGGCCATGGTCTCGCCGGACTGGTGCGCGCTCGCCATCGCCGGCAGCAGAGCCGTCGACTGGGCATTCACGACCGCGCCGGAATTCAACGCGCCGCCGCGACGCGGGCTGTGGCAGCCGTCGCAGGTGCGGCGTTCGCCGGGGCGAACCTGGATCCAGTTGGTGTGGGTCTGGAACGCACGGCCTTCGCTGTCGACGACCGCCAGCCCGATCGGCGTGTCGGCCGGTACCTGCAGCTTGAACGAACCATCGGGCTCGATCGGCGCATAGCCGAGGATCTGCTGCATC
>JBDUAG010000350.1:0-4676 GCA_040004785.1 Burkholderiales bacterium
CGCGTGCCGCCCATCAGCGACTCCTTGAACGTGGCCCAGCTCATCGAGCCCTGCACGACCGACAGGATCAGCGAGCCCAGCACGCCGAGGCCCGCGGCTTCAGTCGCGGTGGCGATGCCGCTGTAGATGCTGCCGAGCACCGCCGCGATCAGGATCACCACCGGGATCAGGTTGCGTGACTCGTACAGCTTCTGAGCGAAAGTCATCGGTGCGTCGGCCGGCGGGATCAGCTTGGCATTCATCAGCGACCACACCGCGATGTAGGCCGAGAAGATCGCCGCGAGCAGGATGCCCGGGATCACGCCGCCGATGAAGAGCTGGGATATCGAGACGTCGGCGGTGACGCCGTAGACGATCATGATGATGCTGGGCGGGATCAAGAGGCCGAGCGTTCCGGCACCGGCGAGCGAGCCGATCGACATGATCTCCGGGTAGCCGCGCTTCGTGAGCTCGGGCAGGCTCATCTTGCCGATGGTGGCGCAGGTCGCGGCGCTGGAGCCCGACACCGCGGCGAAGATGGCACAGCCGACCACGTTGGTGTGCAGCAGCCGCCCGGGCAGCGCCTGCATCCACGGCGCGAGGCCCTTGAACATGTCCTGGCTGAGTCGCGTGCGGAACAGGATCTCGCCCATCCAGATGAACAGCGGCAAGGCGGTCAGCGTCCAGCTCGACGACGAGCCCCAGATCGTGACCGACATTGCATCGCCCGCGGGTCGCGAGCTGAACAGCTGCATGCCGATCCACGCGACGCCGGAGAGCGTGAGGCCGATCCACACGCCGCTGGCCAGGATCAGGAACAGCGCCCCGATCAGCAGCAGGGTGACGGTCAATTCATTCATATCGCGCCGCTTCGTCGGAAGCTTCGACGACCCGTCTGCCGCGCAGCTCGAGCACGAACTCGTCGATGAACGCGATCGCGAGCACGACCGTGCCGATCGCCATCGTCAGCTGCGGCAGCCACAGCGGCGTCGCGTCGTTGCTGGTCGAGATGTCGTGGAAGGTGTACGACTGCCACGCGAGGCGGCAGCTGTAGTACGCGAAAAGCAGCGCCAGCGCCGCGGCGGCGAACAAGGCCCAAACCTCGAAGCCGCGCTTCGCGCCACCTCTCAGCGAGGCGATCAGCAAGGTGACGCGGATGTGCTCGCCCTTCTTCAGCGTCTGCGCGAGCGCCAGAAAGCCGGCTGCGGCCATCGTGTAGCCGGCATAGGCGTCGATGCCGGGCACGTTGAAATGCAGCTGGCGGCTGACGATTGAGAGCAGCACCATCACGAGCAGCAGCACCATGAACAACGCACCGAGCCCGGCGGCCACGTCGTAGAGACCGTCGAGCAACCGGCGCATCACAGCTTCTTGTAGGCGTCGACCACCGCCTGGCCATCCGGGCCGGCCTTCTCGAGCCACTCCTTCAGCATCGTGTCGCCGACCTTCTTCAGGTCACTGGTGAGCTGCGCGCTCGGCGGCACGATGTTCATGCCGTTCTTCTTCAGCAGGTCGATGTACTCGATGTTCTTGGCCTTGGACAGCGCCCAGCCACGCGCCTCGGCGTCGGCACCGGCCTTCAGCAGCGCGGCCTGGCTGGGCTTGTCGAGCGCATCGAACGCGGCCTTGTTGACGAGCACCGCGTTCTTCGGCAACCAGGCCTGGGTGTCGTACCAGTACTTGATGTACTCGTAGGTCTTGGAGTCGTAGCCGGTCGAGCCCGATGACATGTAGCTCTCGATCACGCCCGTGGCCATCGCCTGCGACAGCTCGGCCGCCTGCACCGTGACCGGCTGCGCGCCGACGAGCTCGGCGATGCGCGAGGTTGCCGGGCTGTAGGCGCGCCACTTCACGCCCTTCAGATCGGCCGCCGATGCGATCGGCTTCTTCACGTAGATGCCTTGCGGCGGCCACGGCACCGCGTAGAGCAGCATCATGCCCTGCTCGCCGAGCTTCTTCTCGAGCGCCGGCTTCTGGGCCTTGTAGAGCTTGGCCGACGCGTCGTAGCTGTCGGCGAGGAAGGGCAGGCCGTCGACGCCGAAGATCTGCCATTCGTTCTGGAAGTTGGCCATCAGGATCTCGCCCATCTGGGCCTGGCCGCCTTGCACCGCACGCTTGATCTCGGGTGCCTTGAACAGCGATGCATTCGCGTGCACCGTGATCTTCAGCTTGCCGGCCGTGGCCTTGTCGACATCGGCCGCGAGCTGGTTCAGGTTCTCGGTGTGGTAATTGTTCGCCGGGTAGGCGGCGGGCAGGTCCCACTTGGTTTGGGCCGATGCAGCGCTGGCCAGCAGCAAGCTGGCGCCGACGCCAGCGACGAGACGGCAGATGAGGCGGAACGGGGGCATGGGCTCTCCAAAATGGGTCGTGTGGCGCCAGAGCGGGTGCGGGGAGCATAGACCGTGCCGAGATCGCGCCGCATCGGTTCTTCCACGGGGCCACAATCGCTGCGATGGACCCGACACGAGCGCTCGGCGTGCTGATGCTCGACACCCGCTTCCCGCGGGTGCCGGGCGACATTGGCCATGCGGCCAGCCTGCCTTTTGCGTCGCGCTACCGCGTTGTGCACGGCGCCTCGCCGCAGCGCGTGGTGCGCGAGCGCGACGCGGCGCTGCTGCAGCCCTTCATCGCGGCTGGCCGGGCGCTGGTCGACGACGGCGTCGCGGCGATCACGACCAGCTGCGGCTTTCTGGTGTTGTTCCAGCACGCGTTGCAAGCGGCGCTGCCCGAAGTGCCGGTGTGGACCTCGAGCCTGCTGCTGTTGCCCGAGCTGCAGCGTCGCGCGCCCGCTGGTGTCGTGACGGCGGATGCCGCGTCGCTGGGCGCGGACCATCTGCGCGCCGCGGGTGCCGCGGCCGACACGGCCGTGGAGGGCCTGGCGCCGGGATGTGCGTTCCAGCGCAGCTTGCTGCAGGACGAGGCGACGCTCGATGTCGAGGCCGCGCGCGACGCCACCGTCGCCGCGGCGCTGCGTCTGGTCGAGCGCCGGCCCGAGATCGAGGCCATCGTGCTCGAATGCACCAACATGCCGCCGTACGCGGAGGCCGTGCGCGCCGCCACCGGGCGCCCGGTGCACGACTTGATCAGCCTGCTCGCGGCACGTTTCCCGACGGCATCATTCGGCGAGCGGTCGAACCCGGGCTGACGCGGTCCAGCGCCGCAGCAGCAACGGCGCCGCGAGCGCCGCCGCGACGGCTGCCGCGAACGCCACGGCCTTGGGTGCATGCGGCAGCAGGCCGACCAGCACGATGAAGAACGCCACGAAGCCACTCTGCCCGCGAACGAAGCCAGCCAACAATCGCGCGGTCGCCTGCGGCCCGTGGCGCGGCAGCGTGAAGCAAGGCAGCACGCTGCCGGTGATCGGTACCGCGAGCAGCGCGCCGGCGATCGCCGCCGGCAGGTGATCGGCGCCCCACATCACGGTGGCCGCGATGGCCAGCGCCACTGCGATCCGGCATACCAGCTCGCTGCGCGGCACCGGCACCGGTGCATCGGCACCGGCCCCCGAGGTGGGCAGTGCCCGCGCCGCGGCGGCAAGTGCCATCAGTGCGAGCGCCGCCGCGGCCGGCGCGCCCCACTCGAGCCTCGACAGCAAGGTGGCGGCGATCAGGAACGTGAACGTGGCGAGCAGCAGGCAGGCCGGCCAGCGGAAGCGTCGCGCCGCGTTCGCGAACATCACGATGTGCGCCAGCATCGCCGGTTCGCAGACCAGCGTGGCCAGCGCGATGCCGCGCACCCGCTCGGCCGGGAGGTCGATCAGCAGCATCGCCATGATCGGGCCGACAATGACGGGCAGGCCGGCGAGTGCGCCGCTCACCGCGTGGCCGTAGCGCCGCGCCAGCAGCGACGCGCCCCAGATCGAGGCGGCGACGAGCACGAGTTTGGCGATCAGCAGGGCTTGGCTCAGGACCATGCGTCGATTGTGCAGAACCGGCGGCGCTCGTTCCAACACAGAGTTCTCCGCTTGGTTCATCGATTTTTCCGATGGACCTCGAATCGACGTATTCTCACCAGCGCCATGAACCTGCGTTTCGTCGAAGCCTTCTACTGGGTCGTCTCGCTGAAGAGCGTCTCGCGTGCGGCGGAGAAGCTCTTCATCACCCAGTCGGCGATGTCCAGCCGCATCGCCGCGCTCGAAGAAGAACTCGGCGTGCTGCTGCTCGACCGGCGCGACAAGCAGTTCCGCCTGACCGTGCCCGGCACGCGCTTCTTCACCTACGCCGAGAAGCTGCTCGCGCTGCAGCGCGAGGCCAAGGCCGAGATGGGCTCGGCGCGCCCGCGGGCCGTCTCGCTGCGCATCGGCGCGATCGAGTCGGTGCTCCACTCGTGGCTGATCGAGTGGGTGCAGCACATGCGGCGCAGCTCGCCCGAGTTCGAACTCGAGCTGACCGTCGAGACGACGCCGATCCTGGTCGAGCAGCTCAAGCGCGGCACGCTGGACATCGCGTTCGCGGCACTGCCCGCCGCAGCCGACGGGGTGCGCAGCCAGGCCTTGCCGCCGATGCCGATGGTGTTCGTCGGCCACCGCGATCTGCATCGCAAGCGGCTCTACACACTCGCCGATCTGGCCGAGCTGGAGCTGTTGACCTTCCAGCGCGGCTCGCAGCCGCACGTGGCGCTGGTCGACCTGTTCCGCGCGTCAGGCTGGGGCCCGCACCGGGTGCACAACATCTCGTCGATCTCGGCGATGCTGCAGC
>JBDUAG010000351.1:0-4671 GCA_040004785.1 Burkholderiales bacterium
GGTGCGGGTGCGGGTGCGGGTGCGGGTGCGGGTGCGGGTGCGGGTGCGGGTGCGGACGTCGCTTCGGCGGCTGTCGATGACGACCCACTTCCTCCGCCGCAAGCGGCGACGCCTGCACTCAGGAATGCGATCGCGATGAGGCGGGTGTGGGATGTGGCGTTCAGTGCTGGTGGCATTCTCATTTTCCTGTCGAGTGATGTTGTCTTGTGGCTGCCGCGTGGCGAGCACACGGTGCCCGTTGTCGCGCTGCCTTGCGCCGCGGCCAGAGCGGCAACCTGCGCAGGCGGTTAGCGCGCAGCTGTCCAGGCGCAGGTTCTGCATGCGCTGCCGCGCTTGCATTCCAGCGGCGCCGCGTCGAAATCCAGCGACAGTGAGCGCCGCTGCGAGTTCTGGGCCTCTGTGAGAGGGGCGATCGTTCTGCGTTTGCTCATCGATGTCCTCATACTGAATATTCGTGTTGTTGCATGTGCATCGTGCGGACACGACGGAACAGAAGCGCGTGCAGCACTGCCGTCTTTTGTCAGACCAGACGGTGGGCCGCGGCGCAGTGCGGGTGCGCGGCCAAAAAACGTCAGGCCTGACCTACAGTCGGCGTGCCGTGCGCTGCCGTTCGCGCCGTAGAGCGCGCGGTTTCGCACGGCTGATACCCAATGCAACTCGCGGACCATCCCAGCGCGCGTGGCAATCCTCGTCATTCCTGTGACGCGAGCCGGCCTGCCCTTGCCTCTTGGTGAGCCAGCGCCCCAGCGATTGCGCGCTGCCGATGGTGAGGCACGTGGTCGCAAATGCCGCCCACGCCTATGGCCGTCGAGCAACCGCAGAACAGAGCACCCGGATCACTCAGGATCGTGTTCGTCAGGAACTGCCACGCATCTCGACGAGCCTTGCGACGCGTCGAAGCAGCGTTTGCTGTGTCATAGACTATGGACCCCAAGGGGGCTGAAGATGAACGAGAACACCACCTACACAGCGGTGCGCGGGCACGGTCGATCGGGACACCAGCAGGTGCACGTCGGCGGGAAGCCAGTCGGAGAAATTTGGCGGGAGGCCGTGACCATCCCCAAGAGCAACGCGCGGAATCCATTGAAGTGGCGATGGTTCGCTCGAGCTGGAAACGATGAGTCCATACTCGGACGTGGCACAAGGCTGGCCCTTCTGCAGGGGGCGGGATTCACGAGCAAGAACAAGGCGACCGCCGCCCTACTCGCCAGGGTCGCCGATCTGAAGCGCAGGTGAGCGGGCCACCCAAGTTACGCCGATCTCCCGCGGCGCGACCGACGTATACCAGAGAGGTCGTCCCGCACGCTGGCTCTCACGCGCGCGCGATCCACGGCGTCTTGCCGATGCGGACGACCAAGCGCCTGCGCGACGAGCTGAGATCAATAGCCCAGCACGGTGTCCCACACGGCCAACTGTTGCAGCTTTGGCACCGCACCCACCACCGCATCACCTGTTCCGTTCTCACCCCAGCGCACGGCCGTGTTGCCACTGGGTTGATATGCGGGCCAGGGTGTGCCGCTCGCCAACATCGGTTGTGCATCGCGCGCGAATGACACGATGGCGCTTGCGAATTGGTCGGCGAGGCGCGCTTCCTGCGGACCTGTTCCCAATTTGGCGCGGTAGTAGTCGAGCCCATAAGTGCCGAACAGCATCGGAACATCCGCGCAATGCGGCACGCCGCGTCCCGGCGCCTGCACCGCGTGCATGTAGGTGCTGTATCGGACAGGCACGCCGGCCGCGGCCAGGCGCGCGGCGTAGCGGGTGCCGAAGTTCCGCAACAGCTGGTCGCCGAAGAGGTCGATCCACAGCGAAGTGGGTGACGTCGATCGGCCTTCGGCGATCGCAGCGGTCGTGTAGGCACCGATCACCGCGTTCGCGGCATCGGCGCGTCCGCCCAATTGGGCTGTCAATGCGGCTGTGACTGCTGCCAGCGTCGCGGGCGGCGTGGGCGTGAGCACCGTGCTCGTCGCGGGATCGACCATGTCCCACCAGAACGCCCCTTCATCCAACGTGTAGTTGATCAGGACCGGCATGTCGGTCGGCCAGTCGCGGCGTGTCCAGTCGCCCAGGTACGTCATGCCGTCAATGACGGGCGCCAGCTTGTAGGGAGAGCGGCCAGAGGTGAAGCCGGCCGGCAAGGCCGCCGCGTTTTGCGCGAGCTCGGCCGCATGCAGCGTTTGCGCGGGCACGTCGCGCAGGCCGAGCGGCGTGGTGCCCAGCGTCGCCGCAAGCAGCGCCGTGTAGCCCGCCGCGTCGGCTGCCGTCAGCGAGGCGGGCGGTGTCACGTTGGGCGGACTGAGCAGGACGGCCTTCTGGAACAGCGGGCGATACGTTGGGTTCTGCGCCATCATGATGGTGTGCATGGCGCCGCCCGATTGGCCGACCACGCACACGCGCGCGGGATCGCCGCCGAATGCGGCGATATTGTCGCGGACCCATTGCAATGCCGCAGCCATGTCCTGCATCTGCCAATTCGCTGATGTGCCGTTGTCCGAATCGGCGAAATCCGGGTGCGACAGCAGGCCCAGCGCGCCGAGCCGATAGTTCGCGGTGACCACGACCGCGCCACGCTGCGCGAGCAACTGGCCGTTCATCAAGGGCATGCGCGTCGCGCCCGTGCGAAAGCCTCCGCCATGGAACCAAACGAGCACTGGAAGTGCTTGTGCGCTCGACGGACTCCAGATGTTCAGCGTCAGGCAGTCTTCGCTTTGCGCATCCTGGAGTGGATAGATCCACGACACCATGCCGGCGATGGTCTGCAGGCTGGCCGCGCCGAAAGCGGTGGCGTCAACCACGCCGGAAGCCGGCTGCACGTGCCGCGGCGCCTGGAAGCGCAATGGCCCGACCGGTGCCTGCGCGTAGCGAATCCCGATCCAGGACGCCATGCCGTCCTGCGACTGGCCCCGGAACGTGCCGGCGGCGGTCGTCGCGACAGGCTCGTCATCGCCTCCCCCGCAGCCCACGAGAGGCGCGGCGGCGAATGTGGCGCCGGAGAGAAGGAACCGGCGGCGTGTGGTTCCTGCAGAAAAGATGTGGATGGGCATGAGGGCTCCTCTGGGTGCGCCGCGCAAGTTGCGACTGCACCGGATGCTAGGAAGCACGCGTGCCCTGCGTAAGGTCGCCACTGGAATGCAGCGTTGCGGTGTTGAAACGATGACGTTTCAGTTCGCGCCGTGATCGAGCGACGTCATGCCTTCAGTGAGAGCGTCGATGAATTTGCGGCCGGCCAAAGTGAGCGAGCGGCGCGAGGGGTACAGCACGTAGATGCCGACCCGAGGAGGTGACCAGTCAGGCGCGATCACACGCAGTCGCCGCGCATCGATGTCGTCCCGGCACAGTGCGTACGGCAATTGCGCAACACCCACGCCCGCGAGCGCAGCTTCACGCACCAGCAGCAGGTTGTCGGTGGTGAAGCGCACGTCGACCGCGATCTCGTGCGGCCCATGCTCGCGATGCCGCAACGGCCAGCGCGCCGGGTGGGGGAAGAAGGTCCATCCGACGGCAGAAAAGTGTGGGAAATCCGCGGGGCCGGGGGAGTCGGGAATGCCGTCCTGCAGATGCGGTGCACCGACCAGCACATACCGCACCTCGACGAGGCTGCGCGCAACCATGGTGGAGTCGCGCAGCGGCTGCAGGCTGGGCTGGATGGCGAGGTCTGCCGGTTCAGTGAATGGCCGACTGCGGCCGTCCGTGGATTCGATGGCGATGCGCACGCTCGGGTAGCGAGCCATGAACGCGATCGCGATGCGCCCCACGACCGCCGACCCGAGTGCCATGGGACACGACACACGCAGCAGTCCCGAGGGCTCGCCCTGCGATTCCCGGGCCGCGGCAACAGCGTCCTGCAACCGCGCCCGCGTCGCCACGGCATCCTCGTACGTGCGCCGACCGATTTCCGTGACCGCGAACCTGCGTGAGGTGCGCACCAGCAGGCTCACGCCCAGGTGCCTTTCAAGCGCGGCGACGGAACGGCTCAGGCGCGAGGACGGAACACCGAAACGCTGGCCCGCAGCGTTAAAACCGCCCGCATCGACGACCGCGGCAAATGCCATCATCTCTTCGAACAGGTGCGGTAAGTCATCCATCAGGACCGCATCTTACGGACGGCCGTAGCGGGCGATGGTCAGCCCCGATGACGAGGGCGCGCCATCGATGCGCTGGCGATCGCCACCAACGGCTGATCAAGCGCGGAAAGTACGCGCAGGGCTACGCCGGCGGCGATGAATTCATTCGGGGCGCTTCTCGCCCATTCCGGTCCTTGCGTTTGCGAATTCGAGCGCGCTGTCCAATGCTTCAAGCAACTCGACTACGTCGATCGGCTTTGTGAGGTAGCGGAAAAATCCGGCGGCGAGTCCCTGGGCCACGGCGTTTGGCATTGCATTGGCGGTCAACGCAATGACGGGGATCTTCGCCGTGACCGGGTCTTGCCGCAGGAGGGCCTGCGCCTCTCGGCCGGTGAGAAACGGCATGTTGTTGTCCATCAAGATGACTTGCGGGATGTGCGCACGAGCAAGCTCGACGCCAAGTCGGCCATCGGACGCCGTCAACAATCGGATATCCGACCGTGAACGCAATATCTCTTCGACCAGTCTCAAACTGGCAGGGTTGTCCTCGACGCACAAGACCGTTGAAATGGCGCGGTCCACCGAACCGCTAGGCGACGCGGGTCCG
>JBDUAG010000352.1:0-4670 GCA_040004785.1 Burkholderiales bacterium
CAGGCAGGTAGCTCACCACGTGAGCCTGTCACAAACTAATGCGCAAAGAGCCAAAGAAAAAGAGGTCGCAATGCGACCCCGCTGTCCTCTTCCGCCGAAGGCGTTACGCCTTGGCAGCCCGCAGTTTGAGCGCGAACTCCTGCAGCGCGGCAATGCCACTCTCCTCGGCGCTCTTGCACCAAGCTTGCAGATCGACCACGAGTTGCTCGGCCGAGACATTGGTGCGGGTCCACAGCAAACGCAACTCTTCGCGCATCGAGACGAGCTTGGCCAGACGCGGGCTTTGCTCGATAGCTTGCGCGACCTGAGCCTTCACGGCGTTCGGGATCTTGTCTTCGTCACGGTGGAGCCAGCGCTTGGCCAGCTTCATGTCGGCAAGGCGACCCGCACTGGCCGCACCTTCGGACTTCAGGCGCTCGACCTCGACGTGCGCCGCGTGCCGCAGGTTGCGCGCGTACTTGGCCATCACTTCATAGCGGTTCGCGATGATCGCCTCCAGCGTCTGGTCGTCGGCGACCGGGCGCACGGCACCGAGTTTCAGCGTCGGCGGCGTCTTGCGCACTTTGGCCAGACCAAGCAGTTCCAGGCCGCGGATATAGCCCCAGCCAATGTCGAACTCGTACGGCTTGACCGAGAACTTCGCCGAGGTCGGATAGGTGTGGTGGTTGTTGTGCAGTTCTTCACCGCCAACGATGACGCCCCATGGCGAGACATTGGTCGACGCGTCTTCGGCCTCGAAATTGCGGTAGCCCCACCAGTGCGCCAAGCCATTGATGACGCCCGTGGCCCAAACCGGGATCCACATCATCTGGATCGCCCAGACGCTGACGCCGATCGCACCGAACATCAACACGTCGATCAGCACCATCACGCCGACGCCCTGCCAGCTGAAGCGGCTGTAGAGGTTTCTCTCCAGCCAGTCGTCAGGCGTGCCGTGGCCATACTTGACCATCGTCTCGGCATTCTTGGCCTCGGCGCGGTACAGCTCGGCGCCGGTCAGCAGCACGGTCTTGATGCCGCGCGTCTGCGGGCTGTGCGGGTCTTCTTCGGTCTCGCACTTGGCGTGGTGCTTGCGGTGGATCGAGACGAACTCCTTCGTCACCATGCCGGTGGTCAGCCACAGCCAGAGGCGGAAGAAATGCGACGGAATCGCGTGCAACTCCAACGCACGGTGCGCTTGCGCGCGGTGCAGGAACACCGTGACCGACACGATCGTGATGTGCGTGGCGACCAGCGTGAACGCCAGCACCTCCCACCACGTCGCACCCAGCAGGCCGTGCGCCAGCAGGTTGATCAGCGAATCCCACACCAACATCAGCGAATCCATGAGGTCCTTTGCGCCTGCGCGAAAAGCAGGTGGCAGATTGTAAGCGACGGGCTACTCGTGTGGCCTTTCGAATTGACAGGATAGATGGCACCAGTTTGCGCCACCTTAAGCGGCGTGCGGAAAACGCGTTTCCGCCGCAATTGGCGTCAACAGTGCGCGATCAGCGTCGTTCCCACACCGCCGCGAAGAATCCATCGGTCCCGTGGCGGTGCGGCCACAGGCGCAGGAAGTCGCCCCGCACGAGCGTGTCAGACTCGCCCACGTGCGCCTTGGTGAGCACGTCCAGCGCCGGCAGGACCTTGAAATCGGCCCCGCGCTCGGCCGTGAAGGCCTGCGCGATCTCTTCATTTTCGGCGTCGAGCAGGCTACAAGTCGCGTAGACCAGCCGACCGCCCGGTTTGAGCAGGCGCGAAGCGCTGGCCAGGATCGCCGCCTGCTTGACGCGCAGCTCCTCGACCGATTTCGGCGACTGGCGCCATTTGAGGTCGGGGTTGCGGCGCAGCGTGCCCAGCCCCGTGCACGGCGCATCGACGAGCACGCGGTCGAGCTTGCCGGCGAGACGCTTGATGCGCTCATCGCGCTCATGGGCGATCTGCACCGGGTAGACATTCGACAGGCCGCTGCGCGCCAGCCGCGGCTTCAGCGACGCGAGCCGGTGCCCCGACGTGTCGAACGCATACAGCCGCCCGGTGTTGCGCATCTCGGCGCCGAGCGCGAGCGTCTTGCCACCGGCGCCGGCGCAGAAATCCGCCACCATTTCGCCACGCTTGGCGCCGACCATCAGCGCGAGCAGCTGGCTGCCTTCGTCCTGCACTTCCACATCGCCGCGCATGAACACGTCGAGCTTGTGCAGCGCTGGCTTGCTCTGGATGCGCAGGCCCAGCGGCGAGTAAGGGGTGGGCAGCGCCTCGATTCCTTCGACCTTGAACGCCGCCTGCACGTCGTCGCGCTTGGCCTTGAAGGTGTTGACGCGCAGATCCAGCCCGGCGCCGGTGTTCATCGCCTCGACCAGCGGCCAGAACTGGTCGCCGTGGGCCGCCTGGAGGATCTCCGCCAGCCATTCCGGCAGGTTGTGGCGCAGCTTCTCCGGCAACGCGGCCCGATCGACCGTGCTCACCTGCGCCAGCCACTGCTGTTCGGTCTCGCTCAGCGCCGCGCGCAAAAAGCCTTCGTTGCCTTGCCACGCCAGCACGGCGAGGCGCCGCTCCATCTCGCCCTTGCCCGACTGGGCCAGATGCTGGTAGAGCAGCCGCTGGCGAAGCACCGTATAGGTGGTCTCGGCCAGCGTGTGGCGTTCGCGGCTGCCAAGGGTACGGTGCTGGCGGAAAAAGTCGGAGACGACGCCATCGGCAGGGTGCTGCAATTGCAGCACGCGGTGGATGAGTTCGGTGGAGAGTTCGAGCAAGGCGTTCGGGTGCATCGCGGGATTATCCTTGTCCGATGCAAGACACAGCCCTCGCTCCTCTGCCCGCCACCCCGCTCGGCCACTACCGCCACTACAAAGGCGGCGACTATGAAGTGATCGGCGTCGCCCGCCACAGCGAGACGCACGAGCCGCTGGTCGTCTACCGGCCTCTCTACAACGAAAGTGGTTGGTGGGTTCGGCCGCATGCGATGTTCTTCGAGCGCGTCGACATCGACGGCGTCGCTCAGCCTCGCTTCGCCCGCGTGGACGCGCCGTGAGTGGCTTCGTCAGGCACGTCCGCACCCGCCCGCGCCTGTTCATCTGCGCCGCGATCGGCACCGCCGTCGCGCTGCTGGCGCCCGGCATCGACCACGCGGTGACGCGCTCGCTGCTCGGCTGGAACGTCGGCGTCTGGCTGTTCCTGGTACTGATCGGGATGATGATGCTGCGCGCCGACCACGACCGGCTGCGCCGCAGCGCAATCGCGCAAGCCGAGGGCGCGGCCGCCGTGCTGGCGCTGGTGATCGTCGCCGCCGTCGTCAGCCTGGTCGCGATCGTGATCGAGTTGTCGGCGGCGAAAGGGCCGGACGCGCACCACGCGCTGCCGCACGTGCTGTTCGCGCTTGCCACCGTCACCGGCTCTTGGCTGCTGCTGCCCACGCTGTTCGCGCTGAACTACGCGAGCCTGTACTACCGCAGTACGCGCGGCGGCGGGCTGAGGTTTCCCGAGCCGGACGAAACCTTCAAGCCCGATTACGCCGACTTTCTCTACTTCTCGTTCACGATCGCGGTTGCCTCGCAGACGGCTGACGTATCGATCACGAACCGGCCGATGCGCCGCCTGGTGCTGCTGCAATCGGTGCTGTCGTTCGCGTTCAACACGACGATCCTGGCGTTCACGATCAACATCGCGGCGAGTCTGTTTTGAAGGCTCGCTAGCGCAGCAGCTGCGGTTCGCCGCGAAGGTGCATCACGAGGTTGCCGTTGCGCGTCAGCAGGTCGTGCACGAGCCAGCGCACGGCGCGCGGGTACAGCACATGCTCGCGCTCGAGCACGCGCGCCGAGAGCGATTCCGGCGTGTCGCCCGGCAGCACCGGCACCACCGCCTGCGCGATGATCGGCCCGTGATCGAGCGTCGGCGTGACGAAGTGCACCGTCGCGCCCGCCAGCTTGCAGCCCGCCTCGATCGCGCGGCGGTGCGTATGAAGCCCGGTGAACGCGGGCAGCAGCGACGGATGCACGTTGATCAGCCGCCCCTCGAAGCGTGCGACGAAGCCATCCGTGAGGATGCGCATGAAGCCCGCGAGCGCAACCACGTCGGGCGCGAAACCATCGAGCACGCGTGCGAGCTCGGCATCGAACGCATCCCGTGAATCAAACGCGGCGTGCGCGACAACCGCGGTCGCGATACCGTGTTGCCGTGCGAACCCCAGCCCCGCCGCATCGGCCCGATTGCTCACAACAGCCACGACGCGCGCGCCCCAACCCTCGGTGGCGCAGGCGCGCACGATGGCTTCCATGTTCGAGCCGCGGCCCGAGATGAGGATGACGATTCGCTTCACAGGGCGCGCAGTGTACATAGTGCACTCGGCTCTGCGCTCGCGCAGAGCCACCCGCCGAGCCGGTCGGGCCTTGTTTGAGGCGGCCCGGCACTGCGCCCGCCCCTACAATTCCGCCGCATGAAGCAACGTGTTCTCTCCGGAATGCGCCCCACCGGCGCCCTGCACCTCGGCCATTACCACGGAGCTCTCAAGAACTGGGTGCGCATGCAGGACGACTACGAATGCTTCTACTTCGTCGCCGACTGGCACGCGCTGACCACCCACTACGAAGAACGCGGCGTGATGGAACGCTACGTCTACGACATGGTGATCGACTGGCTTGCCGCCGGCATCGACCCCGAGCGAGCGACGATCTTCATGCAAAGCCGCCTGCCCG
>JBDUAG010000353.1:0-4665 GCA_040004785.1 Burkholderiales bacterium
AGGTGCTCGAACGCATCGTCGCCGGCCGCCTGAACAAGCAGATCGCCGACGACCTCGGCATCAGCATCAAGACGGTCGAGGCGCATCGCGCCAACATCATGGAAAAGCTCAACGCCAACACGGTGGCCGATCTGCTGAAAATCGCCTTGGGCGCACAAGCCAAGGCCTGACCCCCGCATTCAATCGAAGGCCGCTGAATCAGCGGCCTTTTTCATTCACGGAGCCACCCGATGGCCGCACAACTGATAGACGGCAACGCCCTTTCCAAGCAGATGCGCGCGCAGGTCGCCGAGCGCGCCGCCGCCCTTACCGCCCGTGGCCACCAGCCTGGTCTGGCGGTGGTGCTGGTCGGCGACGACCCGGCGAGCCAGGTCTACGTGCGCAACAAGGTCAAGGCCTGCCATGACGCGGGCCTGCACTCGGTGTTCGAGAAGTTCGACGCGACGCTTTCAGAGGTCGATCTTCTCGCGCGCATCGACGCATTGAACGCCGACCCGGCGATCCACGGCATCCTGGTCCAGATGCCGCTGCCCAAGCACATCAATCCGCACAAAGTGATCGAGCGCATCGCGACCACCAAGGACGTGGACGGCTACTCGGTGCTGTCGGCCGGCGAGCTGATGTCCGGTCTCGCCGGCTTTCGCCCCTGCACGCCCTACGGCTGCATGAAGCTGATCGAAAGCACCGGCATCGACCTGCGCGGCAAGCACGCCGTCGTGATCGGGCGCAGCAACACCGTCGGCAAGCCGATGGCGCTGTTGCTCTTGCAAGCCAACGCCAGCGTCACCATCTGCCACAGTGCGACGGCGGACATCGGCCATCACACGCGCCAGGCCGATGTGGTCGTCGCAGCGGTCGGGCGCCGCAATGTGCTGACCGCCGACATGGTCAAACCCGGCGCGATCGTGATCGACGTGGGCATCAACCGCAACGAGGCCGGCAAACTCTGCGGCGATGTGGATTTCGCGGGCGTCTCGGCGCTCGCCAGCCACATCACGCCGGTACCCGGCGGCGTCGGGCCGATGACGATCACGATGCTGCTCGTGAACACCATTGAAGCGGCCGAGCGCGCCGCCCACTGAAAGAGCCACCGATGACGACTGCCGCCAACCCCCTGCTCGAACCGACCGGCCTGCCGCGCTTCGACGCGATCCGCCCGGAGCACATCACGCCCGCGCTCGACGCGCTGCTGGCTGACGCGAACGCGGCGCTGGCCCGCGCCACCAGCGACGCCGTGCCGGCCGAGTACGAGGCGCTGTCGGCGGTGCTCGATGTCGCGACCGAACAGCTGTCGCGCGCCTGGGGCGCGGTGGGCCATCTGAACGGTGTCGCCGACTCGCCCGAGTTGCGCGCCGCCTACAACGAGAACATGCCGCGCGTGGTCGATTTCTACACCCGCGTCGGCGCCGACGAGCGGCTGTTCGCGAAGTACAAGGCGGTGCTCGCCGACCCGCGCTCGGCGCGCCTGAGCGCGCCGCGCCAGCGCGCCCTGAACAACGCGATCCGCGATTTCAGGCTCTCCGGCGCCGAGCTCGAAGGCACCGCGAAGGCGCGCTACGCGGAGCTGCAGGATCTGCAGGCCGATCTGGGCCAGAAGTTCTCCGAGCATGTGCTCGACGCCACCGACGGCTACGCCTACTACGCCAGCGCCGATGAGCTTGCCGGCGCGCCGGACGACGTGAGGCAAGCGGCCCTGCACGCCGCCGACGGCCAGCCCGGTCACAAACTCACGCTGCACATCCCCTGCTTCCTGCCGGTGATGCAATACGCGCAGAACCGCGCGCTGCGCGAGCGCATGTACACCGCCTACGCGACCCGCGCGAGCGAGTTCGGCCCGGCGCCGCTCGACAACACGCCGCTGATCCGCGAGCTGCTCGCGCTCCGCCAGGAAGAGGCGCGGCTGCTCGGCTATGCGAACCCGGCCGAGGTGTCGCTGGTGCCGAAGATGGCAGGTTCGCCCGCGCAGGTGATCGCGTTCCTCGAAGACCTCGGCCACCGCGCCCGACGCGGCGCCGAGCGCGACTTGGCCGCGCTGCGCGAGTTCGCCCGCACCGAACTCGGCCTGCCCGATCTGCAGGCCTGGGACATCCCGTTCGCGTCGCAGCGCCTGAAGGAGCAGCGCTACGCGTTCAGCGAGCAGGAGGTGAAGCAGTACTTCACCGAGCCCAAGGTGCTCGAAGGCCTGTTCCGCATCATCGAGACGGTGTTCGAGGTGCGCATTCGCCCCGACACGGCGCCGGTGTGGCACCCGAGCGTGCGCTTCTTCCGCATCGAGCGGGATGCCGCCCAGGCCGATGCCGCGCCCACGCTCGTCGGCCAGTTCTACCTCGACCCATTCGCCCGCCCCGGCAAGCGCCCCGGCGCGTGGATGGACGATGCGCGCGACCGCTGGCTGCGCCCCGACGGCCAGCTGCAGACGCCGGTCGCGCACCTGGTTTGCAACTTCGCAGCACCGATCACGGTCGACGGCGTAACACGGCCGGCGCTGCTCACGCACGACGACGTCACCACGCTGTTCCACGAGTTCGGCCACGGCCTGCAACTGATGCTGACGCAGATCGACGACATCGGCGTCTCCGGCATCTCCGGCGTCGAGTGGGACGCGGTCGAACTGCCGAGCCAGTTCATGGAGAACTTCTGCTGGGAGTGGGAGGTGGTGAAGCACCTCACCGCGCATGTGGACACCGGCGCGCCGCTGCCGCGCGCGCTGTTCGACCGCATGCTCGCGGCGAAGAATTTCCACAGCGGGCTGGACACGCTGCGCCAGGTCGAGCTCTCGCTTCTCGACATGCGGCTGCACACCGAGGCCGGCGCGCAAGACCGCGTGCCCGAGATCTTGGCCGCGGTCCGCGCCGAGGTCGCGCTTCTGAAGCCGCCGGCGTTCGCTCGCTCTTTGAACACCTTCTCGCACATCTTCGACGGTGGCTACGCCGCGGGCTACTACAGCTACAAGTGGGCCGAGGTGCTCTCGGCCGACGCCTGGAGCGCGTTCGAGGAGACGCCCGCGGAGGACGGCGGCGTGCTCAGTGTCAAGACCGGCCGGCGGCTGCGCGAGAGCGTGTTTGAATCCGGCGGCAGCCGCAGCACGATCGACAGCTTCACGGCCTTCCGCGGCCGCGAACCAAGCATCGATGCGTTGTTGCGCCACCAGGGCCTCGACGCCTCATCTTGAAGCGCACGAACGCGTGCGGTAGATTCCATCATTCACGCCAGCCCAGCCACACCCGCGAAAGCAGAGCTCGATGAACCTTCCCCGCACGTCCACAACCTGGGTCAGCGCCTGGCGCTGGGTGCCGCTGCTGGCGCTGCTCGCCGCGTTACCCAGCCACGCGCAGTACAAGGTCGTCGGTCCGGACGGCAAGGTCACCTACACCGACCGGCCGCCAGCCACCCCTGGCAAGGTCACCCCGATCACCGCCAAGAGCAGCACCGGCGAGGCGGCGGCCGATGCCGGCCTGCCGGCCGAGTTGCGCCCGATCGCGGCGCGCTACCCGGTCACGTTGTATGCGGTCACCGGCGCCTGCGAGCTCTGCAGCGCGGCGCGCCAGCTGCTGCGCCAGCGCGGCATCCCCTACACCGAGAAGCAGATCATGAGCCCCGAAGACACCGAGGCGCTCCAGAAGATATCCGGCGGCCGCGACATCCCGACGCTGAGCATCGGCAGCCAGACGCTGCGCGGGCTCGCCGCCGAGGTCTGGTCTTCCTACCTCGACGCCGCGGGTTACCCGCGCGAATCCCGCCTGCCGCCGAACTACCAGTACGCCGCGCCGACGCCGATCGCCGAACGCGCTGCGCCGGCCGCCACCGCGCGCGCTGCCGATGCGGCGGCGCCCGCAGCACCTGCCCCGGCACCCGCGCCGGCTGCCGAGAACCCCACCGGCATCAAGTTCTAGCTGGCACGCCGATCCGCCGCGCCAGCGTGCTGCCGGCGGTCACCGCCGCACCCATCACCCAGAACAGCGAGGTCGCGCCGAGCGCGGCGCCCGCGAAACCGAACATCAGCGGCATCACCGCCGATGAAAAGTTGATCGTCATCGAGCGCAGTGCGATCGCCTCGCCGTGCCGGTCGTCAGGCGTCAGCTGGTGCAAGGTGGTCATGATCATCGGCTGCACCGAACCGAGCGCCAGGCCGAGCAAGACCGCGCACACGCCCATCATCCAGGCCGAACTCACGAACGGGTAGATCGAGAACACGGCGCCGGTGCACAGCATCGCGCCCGTCAGCACCTGCGATTCGCGCAACCGATGCGCGAGCACCGGGATGGCCAGCCGCACCAGCGATACCGCCAGCGCGAACAGCCCGAGCACCAGGCCAATGGCCGAGGCGCTGAAGCCGCGCTCGTGGCCGAGGATGGGCACGACGAAGGTGTGCACATCCCAGCTTGCCGAGAGCAGCCAGTTGACCGCCAGCAGGCGGCGCAACCCGGGCGTGCGCAACAGGTCCCACGAGCTCTGCGCGTGCGGCCGCGGGGCGCGCGGCGCCGGCACCTCGACCGGCACGCGCCGCGCCCACCACAGGCCGAGCAGCGGCAACAGCATCAACGCGCCGAACGCCACGTGGAAGCCGCCATGGTCGATCAGCAGGCCCGCCAGCACCGGCCCCGCGACGTTCGACAAGGCCGGCGCGAGCCCGAGCCAGCTGAACACGCGCTTCAGCTCGGTCGC
>JBDUAG010000354.1:0-4654 GCA_040004785.1 Burkholderiales bacterium
GAAAGTGGCCGTGCCGGAAGACGGCATCCCCGGCGTTCTCAGGGCGCGAGCGGCGCTCTGCTCGGCCTCGCCCGATGAACAAGCCGTCAGCATTGGCGGCGCAGTGGCGCAAGCAGCCGCCAGAAGCAGTTGCCTTCGGGATGGGGCGTGGGGACTCGCTGGTGAGGTGTTCACATCATGGGTCACAGTGCGTGACACCATGCACGATCCGTCCAAATCAGTCTGTTCGTTTCCGAACGCAGTACCAGGCATTTGGATCCATACCGCCGTCAAGGGAAGGCACCGTGCAGGGCCATCGCCGCGTCAGAAGCCACACAGGAGCGCAAACGTGCGTCTGGCGTCGAGGTTGTTCCTGCTCAGCGCCGACGACACGCTGCACACGCTGGCCAGCACGGCCTTCATGCGCATGCTCAGGCAGGAAGATGTCGCCCGCGTTCCCGACTTCGCCGGTCAGCGCACTCGCCAGGCCAGCATCGTCGTCGAAGTGGTGGACAGCACGCCGCGGCGCATGGTTCATTGCACCTTCTCCATCCTGGAATTCGGTCCGGACGGCCTGCTCGATGTGAAGCGTTTGAACAGCCAGCAGATCGCCCGCATGGGCGACCCGTTGGCACCGACACAACCGACGCCGGGGACACGCTCCCCGGTCGTGGATGCAGCCGAGCGGTTCGTCGCCCGAGGCGGATCCTGGGAACCCGAGCACCGCCTGCTACGACGTATCGAGGCGGCGGCCCTGGGGCATCTGAAATGTCCACGAGTCCGCGTCGTTCGCTGAACTTCTGAGCGACCCGAGCAGAGGCAGTCTTGCCGCTGTCCAATCAGAACATAGCAGGCAACTCTTGAGTCCAGCCTGCCCGTGAGCTGCCGGTCGTGGCTACCCGGACTCGGCCAGTTCCGGACGCTCGGAATGTCGGCTTCAGGGAGGCTGAAACTGGCCTTGCCCTCGTCTGACCGGCGCGATGAGCTCGTCGACGACGTCATCGGCGGAGGGCATCGCGGCGATTTCCTGCGCAATCGCCATGGCACAGCGCCGGGCATGGTCGTCTTTGAGCAGCGCTAGAACCGCCGCCGCGATGCGGTCTTCGGTCGCTTCCGCCGGGTGCAGCACCTGCGCGCAGCCCGCGCGCTCCAGCGCCCGCGCGTTGCGAAACTGGTCGGCCGCTTGGGGCAACACGAGTTGTGGGCGGCCCGAAGTGCATGCGCCGAGCACCGTACCCGCTCCTCCGTGAGAGACAACGATGTCGCTGTGCTCCGTCAAATCGGCCTAGTCTACATAAGGCAGGACGAGAATATCAGGCCCCAGGCCTTGCAGCGCCTCGCGGCGCCCAGTGTCGGCGACGGTAATCACGCCCAGCACGGGCAGCCTGGCCAGAGCGCGCGCGGCCACGACGAGCGCCTCACTGCCTTGGAAGACGGTACCGAAGCTGAGGTAAACGCGCGGCCACGAGCTGCTGGCGAGCCGGTCGCCGAGCGGGGACGGCAATCGATGGCGACGCGGCAGCGCGACGGCCGAAGGGCTGAGCGGCCAGACCCCGCCTGCCGGTGCGTCCGCATGCCGCGTCAGGGCCGGTGGCGCAATGTCTAGGTATTGCTGCGCGTACACGCCGCCGTCCGCCGGTGGCGCCAGGCCCGCGGCGATCCAGAGTTCACTCACCTGGGTGGCCGCGGCGCGCAACTGTGCCGGCGGCTGAGGCAATCCGATGCCGTGCGTCCAATGCCGCAGGCCGCGGCGGGCGCATGCCAGCGGCGCGGCGAGCGCAGCAACTTCGTGCACCACGAGGTCGGGTCGGAAGCCGTCAATGGCACGCTCCAGCGCTGGCAGCATGGCCGGCGCAATCACGCCTCCGAACAACCGCGGGTAGGTGTGCGCGCCGAGTGCTTCGCCCCGCAGATCGGCCCACTCGGGCCAGCGGCGACGGTAGGCCTCCCGCGCCGCCGCGGTGCTCTGCCCGGCCGCGCATGCCTCGATGCCCTCGGCTGCGAGTTCGCCAGTCGCATCCGGCGTCGTCACCCACAGCACGCGGTGGCCGCGCCGTAGCGCCGCATGAGCCATCGGCAACAACGGCCGCAGGTGGCCCGCGCCGCCGCTGGAGCAGAACAGCAGCCGCTGCGACCTGGATGTCGTCATCTCATTCGCTGCCGAGGTGGTATTGGGCGATCAGGCGGATCCATCCGTCCTGCTCGGCGGCGACCATTCGGCCCACCTCCGCGGCCGAGGCGGCGTCGACAAAAATCGCGCGCTTCTCGATCTCGGCGCGCACCTCCGGTCGCGCTGTCGCGGCGGTCACGGCCGCGGCCAACCGCTCAAGCACAGGCGCCGGCGTTTTCGCGGGCGCGAACAGCGCCTGCCACGTGGGGACCTGCACCGAGGCGTAGCCCGCCTCGGCAAGCGTCGGCACGCCGGGCAGTGCAGGGCTGCGCTCTGGCAGGAGCGTGGCCAACGCGCGCAGTGAACCCGCCTGCACCTGCGGCGCGATCAACGACACAGGCCCGAACCAGACCTGGACGCGTCCGGCCATGAGATCCGGCATCGATTGCGCGCCGCCTTTGTAGGGCACGCGCGTCATGCTGATACCGGCGGCGCGCATGAACTGCGCAGTAGCCATCAGTTCGCTCATCGTGCTGGTCGCGAAATTGAGCTGATCGGGGTGCGATCGGGCATAGAGCACCAGTTCTTGCACGCTGCTTGCTGGCACCCCAGGGTGCACCGCCAACGCGAAGGGCACCCGCGCCACGCGCCCTAGGGGCGCGAGGTCCGCGCGCCAGTCGAATGCAGGTGGGCGGCTCTGCAGGGGTGCCGCGAGCATGGAGCCGATCGCGAGCAACAGGGTGTGTCCGTCGGCGGGCGCCGCGATCACCTCACGAGCGGCGATCAGGCCGTCGGCGCCCGGCTTGTTCTCGACGATGACCGGCTGCCCCAGCGTGCGCGCCATATCCTGGGCGATAGCGCGGGCAAGGAAGTCGGTCGGGCCGCCGGCGGCCAGCGGTACGACTATCCGAAGCGCGCGGCTGGGGAAGTCAGCTTGGGCGTGAGCGGGCGAGGCCGCGGTGCTTGTCAAAGCGGCCGCCGCAAGGGCGCGCAAGGCGAGACGTCGGTTCATTGGATTCTCCTGGGCTGGTGTTCGGGGTTGCGTTGGGATGTGGGCAATGGCGCGGAGTACGGCAGGCTCGCTGGCGGCGAAAGCGACTTCACCTCACCAGAACGGGTGCCAGGCGCATCCAGGTGATCAGCACGCAGATCGCGGCGCACATCACCGTGTTGATGGCGTTCAGCAGCACGGCGCGATTGCACTGGCCGCCGTTGCCCCGGTACATCCACATGGCCATGGTGGCGTTGGCACCGAGAAAGGTCAGCCAGGCAAGCAGCGAGTGCTGATCCGACGCTCCCGTCGTATGCATCGTCTGCAGCATCGGCAAGTAGGCGACGATTCGCAACACACCGAAGCACCCCAAGGCCCACGCCAGAAGCGAAACGTCGCTGCTGCGAGCCGCTACGGAGTGCGTGAGGCAGACTGCGCTGTCGAGGGTGGCGTTTTTCATCTGTGTCGTCCTCCTGCTGCGTTAGGACGTACTTTAGGCAGCGGGTCTTGCCGACGAAACCAGCGCCAGTGCAAAATCCGCTTCAGCTTTTGGTTAAAGCTACCGACCGGCTGCGACAGGACGACCATGCATGGACAAGCTGCGCGCGCTTCAATATTTCGTGGCGGCAGCCGAGGAAGGCAGCCTGTCCGGCGCCGCGCGGCGCTGCGAGGTCAGTGTGCCGTCGATCGCCAAGCTGCTGGGCGCGTTGGAGCGCGAGTTGGGGGTGCGTTTGGTGGACCGCAGCACCCAGGGGCTCAAGCTCACCGGTCGCGGCGTGAGCTACCTCGAGATTTGCCGCCCGCTGCTCGAGCAGTTGCGACAGGCGGACGTGGCCGCGTCAGAAAGCTCCCCGCGCGTCGAGCGCACGCTGGTCGTCGGCGCGCCGGGGCTGCTATCACGCCTGCTGCTGGTACCCGGGTTGGCGCGTTTTCGCGAACGGTTCCCACACGTGCGAATCGACCTGCGGTCGATCGATCACCTCACCGTCACCGACGCGCAGGCGCGCGGCCTGGATGTGCTGGTGGCGCTTGGCTGGCCCGGCGACGTCAGCTTCGTGCAACGGCGCCTGGCGCAGAGCCGGTTGATCGTCTGCGCTAGCCCGGCGTACTGGGAACGCTGCGGCATTCCTCAGCGACCGCGCGACTTGGCTGCGCACTCCTGCCTGCTGGTGCGGGCGCCCGAAGGCACGGTGATTGATCTGTGGCGTCATGTGCGTGGCGCGGAAAAGGAAGAAGTTGCCGTGCGTGGCTGGCTGGTCAGCGAAAGCCGCGACTACGTGCTGCAGGCCGCACTGAGCGGCCAAGGCGTTGGCCGCTTCGCCGACCTGTCGGTGTGGCCGCACGTGGCCAGCGGCGAGCTGCAGCCGGTGATGACCGATTGGGGCAGCAGCGATGCGCCGCCCTTCAGCGCGCTGTACAGGCCCGAGGCGCGCGGCGATACGGCCGTGCAGGGCTTCATCGCCTTCCTGGAGGACCTGCTGCGCGAGGTGGAACTGCAGTGCAAGCGCTTGGTTGGCGACCGGCCCGCGGCGGCGCGGCCGGCTTGGTACGGCACCCGTCAAGGGCGGGCCTCA
>JBDUAG010000018.1:0-15755 GCA_040004785.1 Burkholderiales bacterium
AAGGTCAGCACATAGCCGAGGTTGAGCTGGTAGTTGATCGACGCGAGCAGCAGCACGAACACGGTGACCGCGAACAGCAGTCCGGCCTTGGTCGGCAGGATGTAGACGTTGCGTTGAGTGAGCTGCAGCGTGTCGGTGCGCGGCTGGCGCGCCTGGGCCCAGCGCCGGAAGCGCTGGCGCAACTGGAATGCGGGGTTGAGCGCAGCGGCCTGCATCGGGTCAGGCGCCGCCGGGCCGCCCCAAGGCGACTGAGCGCCCCCTCGGGGGGCCGGAGTGAAGCGACAAGGGGGTCCTCATCTCACGGCAGGGTGACGGCCTCGATCATCGCGCGCACCTGCTCCTTGCTGCCGCGGCCCGCGCCCGCGACCGGCACGAGGCGGTGCGCGATCGTCTGCGGCAGCACGTACTGCACGTCGTCGGGCGCGACGTAGTCGCGCTGCGCCAGCAGCGCACGGGCACGCGCCGCACGCAGCACGCCGATGCCCGCGCGCGGGCTCAGGCCTTCGACGAACCAGCGCCCCGAGCGCGTCGCCGCGATAAGCGCCTGCAGGTAGTCCAGCAGCGCGTCCGAGGCGTGCACCTGCTGCACCGCCTTCTGCGCCTCGACGAGCTGCTCGGGCGTCATCACGGCGGTCAGGCCGTGGATCGCTTCGCGCCGGTCCTGGCCGGCGAGCAGCGCGCGCTCGCTGGCCTGGTCGGGGTAGCCGAGCGTGATGCACATCAGGAAGCGATCGAGCTGCGACTCCGGCAGCGGGTAGGTGCCGAGCTGGTCGCTCGGGTTCTGCGTCGCGATCACGAAGAAGGGCTCGGGCAGCGCGCGCGTCTCGCCTTCGACGCTGACCTGGTGCTCCTCCATCGCTTCGAGCAGCGCACTCTGCGTCTTCGGCCCCGCGCGGTTGATCTCGTCGGCAAGCAGCACCTGCGCGAACACCGGGCCGGGGTGGAACACGAAGTTCTCGCGGCTGCGCTCGTAGACGCTGACGCCGATCAGGTCGGAGGGCATCAGGTCGGCCGTGAACTGGGTGCGCGAGAAGCGCAGCCCGAGCGAGACCGCCAGCGTGTGCGCCAGCGTCGTCTTGCCGACGCCCGGTACGTCCTCGATCAGCAGGTGGCCTCCGGCGAGCATGCAGGCAACGCAGTCTTCGATCTGGGCGCGCTTGCCGACGATAATCGAGCCGATCTGGGCGATGAGTGCGGCGAGCTGTTCTGCGAGCGCTTTGTCCATTCAGCCACCATACCCGAAAAGGCCGCCCGCCCATGACCACCGCGTTCTACAGCCACCCCGATTGCCGTGCACATGACATGGGCCGCGGCCACCCGGAATGCCCGCAGCGCCTGGCCGCGATCGACGACTACCTGCTCGCCAGCGGGCTGGACATCGCGCTCGAACGCCATGAGGCACCGCTGGTCGATCTGGACGACGTGTCGCGAGCCCACGCGCGCGGCTACGTCAACGAGTTGCGCGACGTGCTCGAACGCGTGGCGGCCGACGGTCGCATGCGCGCGCTCGACCCGGACACGGTCGCCTGCGCCGGCACCTGGGCGGCGGTGCAGCGGGCCGCCGGTGCCGCGGTCGCCGCGACCGATGCGGTGATCGATGGTCGTGCCGAGAACGCGTTCTGCGCCGTGCGCCCGCCCGGCCACCATGCGACGCGCGATGCGGCGATGGGCTTCTGCTTCTTCAACAACGTCGCGATCGCGGCGCGCCACGCGCTCGACGTGCGCGGCCTGGAGCGCGTGGCGATCATCGACTTCGACGTGCACCACGGCAACGGCACCGAAGACATCATCGCCAACGACGAACGCGTGCTGATGGCGAGCATCTTCCAGGATCATTTCTACCCGTTCAGCGGCGGCGTGCCGCTGGGCACCAACATGGTCAACGTGCCGGTGCCGGCCTACACCAAGGGTGCCGAGATCCGCGAGTTGATCGAGGAAAACTGGATGCCGCGCCTCGAGGCCTTCCGGCCGCAGATGATCTTCATCAGCGCCGGCTTCGACGCCCACCGCGAGGACGACCTCGGCCAGCTCGGCATGGTCGAGGCCGACTACGAATGGATCACGCTGCGCCTGATGGGCCTGGCCGAGCGCCACGCGCAGGGCCGCATCGTCTCGTGCCTGGAAGGCGGCTACAACCTCGGTGCGCTGGCGCGCAGCGTCGCCGCGCACCTGCGCGTGCTGGCAGGCGTCTGACCGAACACGATGGCAAACGCGCTCGATGCCAACGACCTGAATGAACTGCTGGGCTCGCTGACGCAGCCCGGCGCCCTCACCGAAGTGGCGGTGCTCGCCGGCTGCCTGGCGCTCGCCTGGGCAATCGTCCGGCTGGTCCGCGGGCCTCGGTCGCCCGAAGGCTCGATCTGGTTCGGCAGGCGCATCGTCGACGGCGTGCTGTTCCCGGTGCTCGCGCTGGCGCTCGCGTTCGCCGCCAAGCTGGTGCTGCACGCCACCGTCAAGGCGGCGGTGTTCAAGCTCGCGGTGCCGATGCTGGTCTCGCTGGTCGTGATCCGACTCAGCGTGCGGGTGCTCGGCGTGACCTTCCCCGAAGCTCGCTGGGTGCGCATCCTCGAACGCAGCATCTCGTGGCTGGCGTGGATCGCGGTCGTGCTGTGGGTCACCGGTGTGCTGCCGATCCTGCTCGATGCGATGGACGACGTCAGCTGGAAGATCGGCGCCAGCCGCATGAGCCTGCGCAACGTTGTCGAGGGTTCGCTGACCGCCGGCCTGGTGATGGTGGTGGCGCTGTGGATCTCCGCGGCGATCGAGAAGAAGCTGCTGCACGGCACCGGCAACACGCTGTCGCTGCGCAAGATGGCGGCCAACCTCGTGCGCATGGCGCTGCTGTTCGTCGGGCTGCTGCTGGCGCTGTCGGCGGTCGGCATCGACCTGACCGCGCTGTCGGTGCTCGGCGGCGCGATCGGCGTCGGTGTCGGTTTCGGGCTGCAGAAGATCGCGGCCAACTATGTCAGCGGCTTCGTCGTGCTGGCCGAACGGTCCTTGCGCATCGGCGACATGGTCAAGGTCGATGGCTTCGAGGGCCGCATCAGCGACATCCGCACCCGCTACACCGTGATCCGCGCGCTCAACGGCCGCGAGTCGATCGTGCCGAACGAGATGCTGATCACGCAGCGCGTCGAGAACTCCTCGCTGGCCGATCAGAAGGTCTCGATCAACAGCATGGTGCAGGTCGCCTACGGCACCGATGTGCGCGCGCTGCAGGCGCAGATCGAGACTGCGGTGCGGCGCGTGCCGCGGGTGCTGGCCGAGCCCGGCCCGGCGGTGCAATTGGCCGAGTTCGCGGCGGACGGCATCAACCTGAACATCGGCTTCTGGATTGCCGACCCGGAGAACGGTCAGGGCAATGTGCGGTCGGATGTGAACCTCGCGGTGCTCGACCTGCTGAACCAGCTGGGCATCGAGATCCCGTTCCCGCAGCGAGTGATGCACGCGCCGCCCGCGGCGCCGGGCTGAGCGCTGTGGACCACAGCTTCGTCTCCGCCTTCATCCTGCTGCTGCTCGTGCTCGACCCGCTCGGCAGCCTGCCGGTGTTCATCACCGTCATGGGCGGTGTGCCGCGCGAGCGGCGCACCTGGGTCGCGCTGCGCGAGGTCGGCATCGCGTTCGGCGTGCTCGTCGCGTTCATGTTCCTCGGCGGCGGCTTCCTGGAGCTGATGCACCTGTCGGAGCGCTCGCTCGAAGTCGCCGGTGGCGTGATCCTCTTGATCATCGCGATGCGCATGATCTTCAGCCACGAGGGTGGCGTGTACGGCGCGCCAGAGGGCCGCGAGCCCTTCATCTTCCCGCTCGCGGTGCCGCTGCTGGCCGGGCCGTCGGCGATGGCCACGGTGCTGCTGCTCGCCTCGCGTCAGCCCGAGCGCGTGCTGTCGTGGGTCGCTGCGCTGACGTGTGCGATGGCCGTCTCGGGCGCGGTCCTGCTGCTTTGCGACCGCATTCGTCGGCTGCTCGGCGACTCGGTCGTCGCTGCGCTCGAAAAGCTGATGGGGCTGGTGCTCACCGCGATCGCCGTCGAGATGATTCTGGCGGGGCTGAAGCGCTACTTCTTCGGCTGAACGGCCTGGCGCCACCGGGGAAACTCCCGAGCGCACACCGCGCGATGGCCGGGCGCGGGCGGCCCTAAGATCGATTGCACCAAATCGGGCAGGCGCTGATCTTGCAAGCGCCGGCGAACGCACCTCTGCCTGTGCCTGTGTCTCGATACCTTACGGAGAACCCATGACCCTGCAACGATTCGGCCGCAAGGCCCTGTTGACCCTTGTCGGCTGCGTGGTGGCGCTGGCCGCCCAGGCGCGCAGCTTCGAAGACATCAAGAAGGACGGCAAGATCATCATCGCGACGGAAGGCCAGTTCGCGCCGTTCAACTTCTTCCAGGGCTCCAAGCTCACCGGCTTCGAGATCGACATTGCCGATGCGCTCGTCGCCAAGATGGGCGTGAAGGCTGAATGGAAGGCGTTGAGCTTCGACGCGCTGCTCGCCGGCCTGCGCCAGGATCGCTGGGACATGGTGATCGCCTCGCACGGCATCACCGATGAGCGCGCCAAGGCGGTCACCTTCACCGACCCGCACTACTGCTCGGGCGGCATCATCGTCTCCAAAGACGGCGTCATCAAGACCGCCGCCGATCTGAAGGACAAGACGATCTCCGTGCAGATCGGCACCACCTACTTCGAGAACGTCAAGAAGGTCGCCGCCGTCAAGGAGGTCAAGACCTTTCCGCAGGACAGCGATGCGCGTTCTGCGCTCGCGTCGGGCCGGGTCGATGCCTGGGTCACCGACCGCTTCGTCGCGAAGAGTGCGCTCGAGGCCAACCCGGGCCTGGGCCTGAAGATGGGCGACTTCCTGTTCGTCGAACGCATCGCCTCGGCGGTGGCCAAGGGCAACACCAGTGTCGCGGCCGAGATCAACAAGGCGCTGGCCGCGATCCAGGCCGATGGCACCTACGCGACGATCTCCAAGAAGTGGTTCAGCGAAGACATCCGCTGCAAGTGACCCGCCACTGAAGCCACCCGGGCCCGACCGCACCGCGGCCGCGCCCGCTCACCCGGATTCCCGGAGACACGCCCATGGCATCAACTCTCTCCGTCTGGCCGGCCGGCTGGGGCCGGCAGCAGCGCAGCAGCGCCACGATGGTGGCGTCCGGCTTCCTGATCCTGCTGGTGCTGTGGCTGATGGCCAAGCCGCTGGCACTCGCGCCCGAGCCGATTGGCCCGAATGCGCAGGCGTTCGCCGAGGGCACGCGCATGACCGTGCTGCTGACGCTGATCGCGGGCGTTTCGGGCCTGGTGCTGGGCGTGCTCGCTGCACTCGGCAAGGTCTCGCGCATCCCGCCGGTGCGCTGGGTCGCGAGCCTGTACGTCTGGATCATGCGTGGCACGCCGCTGCTGCTGCAGGTGCTGTTCGTCTTCTTCGCGCTGCCCGAACTGGTACCGGCGCTCAAGCTCGACGAGTTCACCGCGGCCGCGCTGGCGCTGGCGCTCAACGTCGGTGCCTACAACGCCGAGGCGATCCGCGCCGGCTTGCTCGCGGTGCCCAAAGGCCAGCTCGAAGCGGCGCGGTCGCTTGGCATGTCGCGCTGGTTCTGCTTCATCGACGTGACCTTTCCGCAGGCGTTCAAGATCTCGCTGCCGCCTCTCGTCAACAACATCGTTTCGCTGCTGAAGGATTCGTCGCTCGCCTACGTGATCGGCGTGGTCGAGGTCTCGCTCGTCAGCACGCGCATCCAGGCGGCCACCTTCCAGCCGGTGCCGTGCTACGTCACGACCGGGTTGATCTACCTGCTGCTGACGACCTTGATGACGCAGATATCGAGTGCCGTTGAGCGGCGCTTCGACCATGAGGGGAAGCTGGCATGAGTGTCACGACGGCCCCGCTCATCACCGTCGACAAGGTCAACAAGCACTTCGGCGCTGCCCATGTGCTGAGGGACGTGACGACCTCGTTCAACGCGGGCGAGGTCGCCGTGATCATCGGCGCCTCGGGCTCCGGCAAGAGCACCCTGCTGCGCACGCTGAACCGGCTGGAGACGCACGACTCCGGCACCATCATCGTCGACGGCATCGAGGTCTGCGACAGCCACAAGAACCTCGACGCGTTGCGCGCCGAGGTCGGGATGGTGTTCCAGCAGTTCAACCTGTTCCCGCACCTGAGCGTGCTCGACAACGTCGCGCTTGCGCAGCGCCGCGTGCGCAAGACGCCGCGCGAGGAGGCCAACGCGATCGCGATGGAGCTGCTCGACCGCGTCGGGCTGAAGAGCCATGCCGGCAAGCACCCGTTCCAGCTCTCGGGTGGGCAGCAGCAGCGCGTGGCGATCGCGCGCTCGCTGGCAATGAAGCCGCGCGTGATGCTTTTCGACGAGCCCACCTCGGCGCTCGACCCCGAGATGGTGAAAGAGGTGCTCGACGTGATGAAGCAGCTCGCCAGCAGCGGCATGACGATGATCGTCGTGACGCACGAGATGGGCTTCGCGCGCGAGGTCGGCGATCGCATCCTGTTCTTCGACCGGGGCTGCATCGCGCAAGACGCGCCGCCCGACCTTTTTTTCGGCGCCCAGGAGAACGAGCGCATCCGCGCGTTCCTGGGCCACATCGCTCATTGAATGCAACCAACGAGGGGAACCCATGAAGCTGAAACTCACGATCGCCGCACTCGCCACCGCCTGCGCCTACGGTGTACCGCCGGTGCAGGCGCAGACGATCGAAGAGATGCGCGTCGAGATGAAGAAGCTGCGTGACGAACTCAACGAGCTGAAGAAGGCCAAGGCCGACGCGGCGCCCAAGCCGGCCGACAGCTCGGGCTGGGGCGAGCGGGTCGAGGCACTCGAGATCAAATCGAAGGACGCGGTCGTGCTCGGCGACATCAACGGCGGCTTCCGCCTGCCCGGCTCGGAGACCTCGCTGCGCATCTACGGCTATGCCGAGGCGCATGCGATCCACGACTTCAGGCAGTCGAGCTCGCCCGACATCTTCACCGACCCGACCTTCCAGCCGCCGAACAACGCGGGCGGCCTGAAGGGCAAGACCAAGTTCACCGCCGAGACCTCGCGCTTCGGCTTCGAGACCTCGACGCCGACGAGCCTGGGCACCTTCAACACCAAAGTCGAGGCCGACTTCTATTCCTACGGCAGCGACAACCGCAACCGCCTGCGCCTGCGCCACGCCTACGGCGAGTACGGCGGCTGGCTGATCGGCCAGACCTGGTCAACGTTCATGGACCTCGACGACCTGCCCGAGACGGTCGACTTCAACGGCCCGATCGGTGCACCGTTCTCGCGCCGCACGATGGTGCGCTACACCTACGGCGATGCGAAGGCGGGCTACAAGTTCAGCTTCGCGGCCGAAGATCCGGAAGACCAGTTCGGCGGCGGCAGCTCGAACGAACGCATGCCGCAACTGGTGGCGCGCTTCGACAAGAGCTTCGATTGGGGCGCGGTCAACGCGCGCGTGCTGGCGCACGAGAAGCGCTCGCCGACGCAGATCAAACGCGGCTACGGCGTGGGCGTCGGCGGCAGCTACAAGCTCACCGACAAGGACCTGTTCATGGGCCAGTACACCAGCGTCGACGGCGACGTGGATCAACTCTACGGCTCGAACGGCTACGCGATCGACGCCGGCACCGGCGAGATCACCTTCGACAAGAACCAGGGCCTCGTGCTCGGCTACACGCGCACCTTCAACGAGCAGTTGCGCGGCAGCTTCGTGCTCGGCTTCAACCGCGGCAAGACCGCGGCGGCGGTCGACAACAAGTCGATCGGGCAACTGTTCCTGAACCTGATCTACTCGCCGATCAAGAACGTCGAACTCGGCGGCGAGTTCATCTATGGCCAGCGCAAGACCTTCGACGGCGACAAGGGCACGCTCTCGCGCTTTGACCTGATGGGGCGCTACAGCTTCTGACGCCTGGATTCAAGGCCGCACCGCCATGTGCGGCGGCAGCTGGGTCCACGGCAGGTCACCCGGGTCGGCGGCCATCGGCCCGGGCGCTTTCGCGACGAGGATGTGCGAGGCGATCGGCGCGAACGCGGCGCGAAAGTGCACCGAGCTCTTGACGACCAGCAGCTTCATCTGCGCCGGCTCGATGCCGAGGTAACGGAACAGATCGAGGTCGAGCATCTGTGCCTTGCCGCTCGACAGCAGGATCTTGATTCCCTCAACCTCGACGCACGCACTCGCCCCGAGCTTTGCCGTCATGCCGGCCGTCATCGGGCCGTGCATCGCCACCACGCCGTCGCTGACCGCGAGCACGCGCGCGTCGGCCTGCACCGGCGGCTCGGTAAGGGCGCCGCTCCAGGTCGGCACCGCGCGGCCGAGTTGCAGCGGCAGCATGGCGCCGACGCCGGCCGCGCAGGCGGCGCGGGCAGAGTCGGGATCGAACAGCAGGCCGAGTGCGACCTTCCCGTCGAGGCGTGCGCCCGTGTCGGCGGCGAGCAGCGCGTGCAGCAGCCCGGTGGTGTTGGCGTCGCCGCCCGCGCCAGGGTTGTCCTGCGTGTCGGCGATCACGACCGGCGCCGCGGCCTGCAGCGCGAGCGCGATGCCATGCTCGACCGCGGCCTCGGGTGCCAGCAACTCCGTCTTCCAGTCGGCGCGGCGCGTGACCGTGACTTCGTGATGCAGGCGCTGCACCGCGTTGCGCGCGCTGGATGCGTCGGCGGCGTAGCCGAACAGCACCGGTCCGCATTCGGCGAAATCGGCGGCCGAGAAGCCCATCGCGAAGCTGAGCTCGACGTCGTCCTTGGCTTCGAGCTGTTGGATCAGCTCGATGATGGATTGCGCCGGCTGCATCAGCGTGCATTGCGCGTTCAGCGGCAGCAGGAACGGCACGCGCTCGGCGTGCATCGCAGGCGGTGCGACACCGAGGCGGCGCGCCAGCATGCGCGCGGCGCGCGCGCCGGTCTCGCGCATGTCGACGTGCGGGTAGGTGCGGAAGGCTGTCATCGCGGTCGTGAGCGAGAGCATGCGGGTGGTCACGTTGGCATGCAGGTCGAGGCTGGCGACAATCGTCATCTGCGGCTCGACCACGGCGCGGATGCGCGCCAGCAACTCCCCCTCGGCATCGTCGGCGCATTCGGCGACGCCGGCGCCGTGCAGGTCGAGGTAGATCGCATCGAAGCCGCCGCGCTGCAGATCAGCGACGATCTCGCCGCAAACACGCTCGAACGCATCGGTGGTGACGCGGTTCGACGGCATCGCGCCGGCCCAGACCGAGGGCACGAGCGTCCAGCCGAAGCCCGCAGCGGCCTGCGCGAAGCCGCCCAGCGCGGTGCTCGACGGCAACATCTTCGCGAGCATCGCGTCGCCGCGCGCATACGCCGGGTAGCCGGCGCCGCAGGTGAAGGCCTCCCAGTCGGCCGGCGAGGGCGCGAAGGTGTTGGTCTCGTGGTGGAAGCCGGCGACAAAGATGTTCATGACAGCAAGCCGATCTCGGTCTCGGTGAAACCCGCGGCGCGACGCGCCTCGGTGTTGAAGGGCGGTCGCAGCCGCGGCGCGTCGAAGCGCACGGTCAGCTCGGCATAGAGCGCGACCGGGTCGTGGCCGTCGCGCGCGCACAACCAGCGGTACCAGTGATTGCCGATCGCGACATGGCCGACCTCGTCGCGCAGGATCACGTCGAGAATCTCGACCGCGCGCAGGTCGCCCGCCTTGCGCAGCTTGGCCTGCATCGGCGGCGCTGCGTCCAGCCCGCGCGCCTCGAGCGTGCGCGGCACCAGTGCCATGCGCGCCGTCACGTCATGCGCGGTGCGCTGCGTCATCGTCCACAGGCCGTCGTGCGCGTCGAATTGCCCATAGTCGCTGCCGAGCGTCAGCAGGTGCTCGCGCAGCAGCGTAAAGTGCAGCGACTCCTCAGCTGCGACGCGCAGCCAGTCTCGGTAGAACGCGATCGGCAGGCCCGGAAAGCGCCAGACTGCGTCGAGCGCGAGGTTGATCGCGTTGAACTCGATGTGGGTGACCGCATGCAGCAGCGCGGCGCGACCGGCCAGCGTGAACGGCGAGCGCGCCGGTACGTCCTTTGGCGCGACGAGGCGCGGCAACGTGGGTCGACCGGGCAGCCCGTCGGGCGTGTCGAACGTGGCCTCGGGGCCGATCGCACTCAGGTCGAGGTCGGCGAACAAGGCGCGGGTCTGCAAGGCCTTGGCCACCGGGTCGCTCAGGCGAAGAATCTCCAGGGCGCGCGCTCGTTGGTTTATCGGCGGGTTCATCCCTAGAATTATCGGCTTTGACTTGACCCGAAGGTTCCTCATGGCCGTCTACCAACTCGACACGCTCACGCCCCGCCTCGCCGACACCGCCTGGGTCGCCGACAGTGCTCAGGTGATCGGCAACGTGGAGTTGGCCGACGGTGCCAGCATCTGGTTCGGCGCGATCCTGCGCGGCGACAATGAGGTCATGCGCATTGGCCGCAACTCGAACGTGCAGGACGGCAGCATGCTGCACTCCGATCCGGGCTCGCCGCTCACGCTGGGCGACAACGTCACCGTCGGCCACCAGGTGATGCTGCATGGCTGCAGCGTCGGCGACGGCTCGCTGATCGGCATCAAGGCGGTGGTCCTGAACGGCGCGAAGATCGGCAAGAACTGCCTCGTCGGCGCGGGCTCACTCATCACCGAGGGAAAGGAGTTCCCGGACGGCTCGATGATCATGGGCGCACCCGCCAAGGTCGTGCGCGAGCTCACGCCGGAGCAGATCGCGGGGCTGTCGCGCGCCGCGCAGCACTACGTCGACAACGCGAAGCGCTACGCCGCCGGCCTGAGTCGGATCGCCTGATGACCGCCCCCATGCTCGCTTCGCTCACACCCCCCGAGGGGGCGCAGGCCTCCCTTGAAGCCGCCCGGCGGGTGGCCTGATGGCAGAGCTGCACAAGTTCATCTTCGACGGCCTGCCGGTGCGCGGCATGCTGGTGCGCCTGACCGGCAGCTGGCGCGAGGTGCTGGCGCGCCGCGAGACCGCGGGCGATTCGTTTGCGCCGCCGGTGCGTGTGCTGCTCGGCGAGATGGCTGCGGCCGGTGTGCTGATGCAGTCGAACATCCGCTTCAACGGCGCGCTGGTGCTGCAGATCTATGGCGACGGGCCGGTCAAGCTGGCGGTCGCCGAGGTGCAGGACGACCTCGCCTTCCGCGTCACCGCGAAGGTGGTGGGAGCGGTGCCGGAAGACGCGCGACTCGAAGCGATGGTCAACGTGTACGGCCAGGGCCGCTGTGCGATCACGCTCGACCCGAAGGACAAGCGCGCCGGCCAGCAGCCGTACCAGGGCGTGGTGGCGCTGCATGGTGACCGGCGCGAGCCGTTGCAGCAACTGAGCGAGGTGCTGGAGCACTACATGCTGCAGTCCGAGCAGCTCGACACCAAGCTCGTTCTCGCGGCCAACGACGGCGTGGCCGCCGGCCTGCTGATCCAGCGCCTGCCGGTGCAGGGCGCGGGCAACCTGGAGGCGGCGGTGCGCAACGAAGACCGCATCGGCCTGGACGAGGCCTACAACCGCATCGCGCTGCTGGCCGGTACCTTGACGCGCGAGGAGTTGCTCACGCTCGACGCCGACACGGTGCTGCGCCGGCTGTTCTGGGAGGAGCCGCTGCGCCGCTTCTCGCCCATGCACGGCGAGGCCGGGCCGCGCTTCGCCTGCTCGTGCTCGCGCGAGCGCGTCGGTAGCATGCTCAAGGGCCTCGGCCGCGACGAGATCGACGGCATCATCGTCGAGCAGGGTCGGGTCGAGATCGGTTGCGATTTCTGCGGCGTCAAGTACCACTTCGATCCGGTGGATGTGGGTGAGCTGTTCACGCCGCCCACCAATCAGCCTCCGGGCTCAGCGGCGACGCACTGACGTCTACTTCAGCTTGTGCCCGCACACGCCGCAGAAGGCGTCGTCACGGCCCACGGCCGAAAGGCATTGGGGGCAGGCAAGGACCTTCCTCATCGCGGGCATCGTGGCATCGGCGGGCGGTTCGCGCGGCGTTGGTGTTGCCACCGCCGCTGAAGAGGCGGCCGTCTGGCGTGCCTGCTCGCGGGTTCGTTCGGCCGCATCCCTGGCCTTCTGGCCGAGATCGGTGGCCGAGCGTTTCGCGTCGTCCAGGTGCGCCTTCAGGGCGGCTTCGGCCGCGCCGCCGTCCAGACCCTCGGTGACACGCAGGTAGACCAGGTTCAGCCCGAGCAGGTTGACGAGCGACAGCAGCGAGCCGGCGAGCGCCCACAGCAGCCCGCCGCCAATGCCGGCCGCCATCCCATAGCTTCCACTGCCCGTGCCCATGTCGCCGAACTCGCCGCGCTGCCGCATCATGGCCAGCATGCTGCCCAGGCCGTCGCCGCCGAGGATGGATGCGGTCATGCCGATGGCCGGCATCAGCCCCGTGAACAGCACGCCGAACACGATCACGCCGACCAGCACCGACAGCACCCAGACGACGGCCATCAGCAGCATCGACTCGACCAGCCGGCTGCGTGCGATCGCCAGCGCTTGCGCGATGGCGCGGGTGATGGTGGCGCCTTCCCAGATCGCCGGCAGCGCGAGGAACATGCACAGGAACAGGCCGCACAGCGTGAGCCCGGACACCACGACCGAGATCGGGAACACGAGCACGAACAGGATCGGCCCGAGCACCGGGATCTTGCAGACGAGGTACACGATCGCGATCGCGACGAACACCACCAGCGAGACCGCGAACAGCGCCAGACCGAGCAGGATGAACTTCGGAATGCACATCAGGCCGTAGACGATCGCGTCGCTGAACTGGCGCGACGGCACGCCCTTGGCCTGGTCCATCAGCAGCACGCCGGCGGCGTTGATGCCGGTGGCGCTGGCGACGAACAGGCCCAGAGCGCCGAGGAAGCCCATGAAGAAGCCCAGGCGCGCTGCCAGAAAAGCGAACAGCCCGAACAACAGCACGCCGGCAAACATGCAGCCCACGATCGCGGCGAGCGCGCGCCGGTTGCGCAGGCCGTTGACCGCCTGGAACATGCTCGAGAAGGCATCGGGCGAGAGGCCGCCAATGGGTGTGGACGCGGTACCGGTGCTCATCGACATTCTCCTCAGGTCAGTTTTGTTCCCGGCGCTTGTCGTCGGCTGCGCGCAGGCGCTTGCACAGCGCTTCGTCAGTGTGCTCTCGGCGGAAGCATTCGCGGGCCTCGCAGATGCCTTGCGCGATCGGGTTGCCGCCCGCACACAGCTCTTGCGCGGTGCGTGGCTGTGGCGCCGCGACGGTTGCCGGAGCAGGCACCTGCACAGGCGTTGGTGGGGTGGCCGGCACGGGTCGTGCGCGCAACTCCTCGGCGCGCTTGCGCGCATCGAGGTCAGCCGCCGCCTGCGATGCCGCTTGTTCGCGTTGCTCGCGCAGCGCCTTGGCGCGGGCCTCGCGCGCCGCCTTTTCCTTTGCGTGTGCAGCGGCCGAGGCGGCATCGACCTCGACCGGCGCGGCCGCAGGCATCACGGGTGCTGCGGGCTCGGGCGCGGAGGCAGGCAGCGGCGCGGGATCGACCACGGCCGCGGGTGCCGGCGTGATCGGCAACGGGATCGGGGCCGCGACGGGCGCGGACGCGGCGGGCTCGTTCAGGCTGGCCACGCTGCCGTGCGGACTCTTGAACCACCAGACGCCGGCAATCAGCGCGACGGCGACGACGCCCAAGCCGATCCACAGGCCGGTGGGTCGGGTCGGTGGCGGCGAGACGAGCGGCGGCTCCGGCGGCGGGATGCTGGCGCGCGGCGCGGCACGCGCGCTCGCCGGCCGCGGTGGTGTCTTCGGGAACACCGACGGCGCGGCTGGGGCGACGGCGATCGGTTCGGGCGCGGGATGGAACGCGCCGGGCACGGTGTTGTCGGACTGATCCGCACCGCAGTGGGCGCAGAAGTGCGCACTGGTGGCGTTCAACGCGCCGCACACCGGGCACTTCACTTCGGTCGCGGCCGAAAGGACCTCAGGCAGAACGGGTGGAAGGCTCAGGGCATTACCGCAGCCGCGACAGAACTTGGCGACAACGGCATTCTGGGTGCCGCACTTCGAACAGCCCTTGGGCATCGCAGAACTCTCCTTGAGATGCTGGATTCAGCGCGGGTGATTCTCGCCCTGATCATCGAGCATCGGCAATCGGGCGTGACGCTCGCAGTTCGCGTCGCCGCAGCGCTCGCAATGCCAGTGCCAGCGTGGCAGGGCGGCATCGCCATCGTTGCGTGGCGCGAGCGCATGCTGCACGCTCGCGAGTGCGGCCTGAACGCGGCTCTCGCCTTGGCCGAACACGACGGAATAGGGCGTGCCAGCGCGTGCCAGTGCGGCGCGCACCAGCGCATCGACCGGCTCGCGCACGTGCGGGCCGTCGCGCTGCAGGCCGTCGGCCTGCCAGGGCAGGTCGAGCGCGGTCAGCAGCGTGAGCCGGCATGCACCGCGGTGCGCGGCTTCGGCGCTGGCATAGAGGCTCGTATCGCCGAACACGATGTCGCTGTAGACCGCGATCATCAGCGCGGTGGTGTCGGCAATGACGAGGTCGTGGGTGCGTCCGGCGAGCGCGATGCGCCGAGTCTGTTCGTCGGCGATGTGCGCCTGCTCGTCCTGACGCGGCGTTCGGCCGTGCCGCTCGCAGAACTCGCGCAGGTATTCGGGCACGAACGCGACGCGGCGGTCCGCATTCGCCAGCGTGGCCGCCAGCACCTGTGCGAGCGTGGTCTTGCCGGTGCTCTCGGCGCCGAGCAGCGCGACGACAAGGCTCACGCGACCGCCAACTTCCGCCACGCACGCCAGCCGAAGAACGACATCGCGATGAAGATCAGGTACAGCAGCATCGTCAGCCACAGGCCCTTGTACGCGAACAGGCCGACGCTGACGACGTTGACGACGATCCACGCGGCCCAGTTCTCGATGTACTTGCGGCCGAGCAGCCACTGGCCGATGACGCTCGCGGCGGTGGGGAAGGCGTCCCACCAGGGCACGTCGGTGTCGGTGTAGTGCTTCAGGAACAGGCCGGTGACGGGCCACGCGAGCGCCAGCGCGACCAGCAGCCACCAGCGCCCGCTTGGCCCGAGCGCGCGCACCTGCAACGCCGCGCCGCCGGCACCGGTGCCGCGCAGCCATTGCCACCAGCCCCACAGCGCCACCATCGCGAACAGGATCTGCAGGCTCGCGTCGCCATACAGCCTGCTGCTCCAGAACAGCGCGAAGTAGAGCAGCGAGCTGATGATCGCGAGCGGCCAGGCGAGCGGGTTGACGCGCATGTTGAGCACGACCATCACGACCGCGAGCACGAACGCGACGACCTCGAGCGCGCTGACGGGCGAACCCCAGAGCGCGAACGCAGGCGCAAAGAAGGGCTGCAGTGCCCGCAGCAGCGCGTCCACCGGCGGCGGCGTGTTAACGCTTGGCCGCGGTCACCTGGACGAGGATCTCGTCGGGCTTGACCATGCCGAGCTCGTAGCGCGCCTTCTCCTCGACCATCTCCAGGCCTTCCTTCAGGTCGCGCACCTCGGCGTCGAGCTGCGCGTTGCGCGCCTTTGCGGCGCCGTTCGCCGCCAACTGCGTCTGCAATTTGGCGCTCAGCTCCAGCATGCGCGGCACGCCGCCCTTGCCGAACCACAGTTCGGCATGCACCAGCGCGATCAGCGCGACGAGGGCGATGGTCAGGTAGCGCATGCCCGGCGCGTGCGTCAGCGCAGGTTGTAGAAGGCGGCGCGGCCCGGGTAGCTGGCGACGTCGCCGAGGTCTTCCTCGATGCGTAGCAACTGGTTGTACTTGGCCATGCGGTCGCTGCGGCTCAGCGAGCCGGTCTTGA
>JBDUAG010000355.1:0-4643 GCA_040004785.1 Burkholderiales bacterium
AAATAGTTTGGCGGCCGCAGCGGCCGCCGACAGAGCGCGGTCCGTCAGGGCAGGGATCGCTCGGGGCGCGGACAGTCGACCTTGAACGATGAAAGGATTGCGATCGACAACGAGACCCCAAGGCCGCAGTCCTGTCTCGGGATTGACCACCATGGCCTCGAGCTTGGTGAGGCCGAAGTGTCGAGCGAGCATCATCCGACTGGCGAGAAGCGGGTCGAAGGCTCGAACCGTGTCGGCCACCATCTCTGCTGTCTCGATAGACCCTTCAACCGGAAGTACAAGCGTCTGGAGGAGTTGCTCGGCCAACGCGTCACCGCTGTCCGCGGATCGATAGAGCCAATCGATGGCACGCTCCGAGTCCTTCAAGCACGAGGCCTTGCTGAGCAGCAGTCCTCCAAGGTAAGGTAGCGAGCAATACTGGCGCGGTCACCTCCGGGAGTTGAAGCGATCCAACCCAAGGGAATACATCCTTCTCCAAACGCTCAAGCCATCGTTTCGCATGGGCCTCGCTCCACTCTTCGCGCTTTACGCCGTGGAACTCTCGCGCGACCGTCTCGAAGCAGTTCACCCCTGCCTCCGACCTGCTTGCCTTTGCTGCCTTGCGCACGGCGCCTGGATCGACCCCGGACTGGAGGAGCGCTCTTGCCTCGTCGCGCCGTCCGCGTGCCCCTTTGAGTGTGACGTCCGGGTAGGTGCCCATCGAGAGCAGCTTCTCATTGCCATCAAACCTGTACTTCCACCGCCACCATTTCCCACCTCTCGGCGTGATTTCGATGTACAGACCACGGCCGTCGAAGATCCGGAACGGTTTGTCGCCGGGCTTCGCCCTCTTGACGGGACGCCTTCGGACGTCGACTCGGCACTCTCACCCGTTAAGGACAAGAAAAAAGGTCCTCTGCGGACCTTCTCGGATGTCGACTTGGAGCGGGTGAGGGGAATCGAACCCCTGTATGAAGCTTGGGAAGCTGCCGTTCTACCATTGAACTACACCCGCAGTTCGGCGCCGATTCTAGCGTGCTGCCCGTGTTGTCCCGGAGCCTTCGGGCGCTGGCCCGGGGTGGCGAATCGTCATCGCCCCCGCAGCGCCCGATCAAGGACGCGTCACGAAATCGACGACGTCGCCGTCCACGGGCATCTCCAAGCGGTGCGGAAGCGCTTTCGCGGTCACGCCCACGGCCGCTTTACGCGGCCAACCCGTCCGCCGCGAAGTGGGTCGACCGGCCCACCAGGCCGGTGTGGAAATTCGGGTTCCGAATCGACCGCGGCCGGTCGCGACCAGCGACGGGCGCATGCACGTGGCCTACGAACTCCATGTCACGAACTTCTACCAGAGCAGCGGCCCGTTGCACCTGAAGCGCCTGACGCAGTCTTCATCGCGGGTGAAGTTCAGCCGTGCTGCGCTGCTGGCTTGATGTTGGCGTTGAGATGAAACGCGTTCGCAGGGTCGTATTTCGCCTTGATGCGCGCGAGGCGCTGGTACTTGGCCTCGCCATACGAGGCGCGCACTCGGTCATCGTCGACTTCGACCATGAAGTTCACATAGCCGCCGGAACCCGTCGCATGAGGCCGCATCGCGTCCCAGAAGTTGCGAACCCACGCTCGATCGGCTTCGTACACGTCTCGGTCAGCGGTGGCCGCCTCGATGTTGAACACGTAGCCCGCCGAGCGGCTGCCGCCGAAGGCCGTATCCGCGTCGGCGGGCGCGCGGTACGCGCCTGCCAAGGTGAAGGTCGGACAGAACGACAACGGCGAGCTCTTCTTCGGCACGTGCTCACCGATCACCGCGATGGCGGCGTCCGACAACTCGTCCAGGTAGAGCGCTTTCTCGTAGCCCAGACTCCCCCACACGGCGCTCTCGTTGAACAGCTGCTGCAGCGCAACGTACGGGATCGGCGTCACCAGCTCGAAGAGGGGCGCCACCGCCTTGCGGATCGGCGCCACGATCTGTTCGTGCTCTTCGGCCGACCCAAACCCTGCGACCAACAGTGCGTGGCCCGGCCTGAATCGGTACTGCTCCGGGACGAACGGCGCGGGCGGCGCGCTCAGACCGATCGCGAGGAAGGCGATGGCCTCTGGAGGAAGGGTCTTGATGAACTCGCGCGCGAAGCGAAGTGCTTGCGTCCCGTTTTCGAGCCCGAAGAAGAACAGCCCCAGGTTCACCAACGGGCCCACCGGGTGAAGCGCAAACTCGAACGACGTGACGACACCGAAGTTGCCGCCACCGCCGCGCAGCGCCCAGAGCAGTTCGGCGTTGTCGTCGTTCGATGCCCGCAGGATGCGCGAATCGGCGGTCACGATCTCGACAGCGACGAGGTTGTCGCAAGAGAGCCCGGCCTTCTTGGTGAGCCAGCCAATGCCTCCGCCGAGCGTGAGCCCTGCGATGCCGGTGTGGCTGATGAAGCCGCCGGGGGTCGCCAGCGCATGCTGCTGTGTCGCCGCGTCGACATCGGCCCAGGTGGCGCCGCCGCCGCACACGGCACGCCGCGCCACGGGATCGACGGCGACGCTGTTCATCGCACCGAGATGAATCATCAACCCGCCGTCGCAGACCGAATTGCCGGCGTAGCTGTGGCCGCCGCCGCGTACCGCGATTTCAAGCCCGCTGCCGCGCGCGAAGCGGATCGCATCAGCAACGTGCTGGGCCGTCGTGCAGCGTGCGATCACGGCCGGCTTGCGGTCGATGACGCCGTTCCAGATCGCGCGCGATCGGTCGAAGTCCGCGTGGTCGGGCGTCAGGGCCTCACCGCTGAAGGCCGCTTTGAATGCCTCAATCCCGGGATCGGTGTGGTGCGCCATGTTGACACTCCTGGATCGATCTGGCTCAAACGATTGCCGTGGCGGGTCGTGGGGCCACGTTGACACGCTTCGGGCCGAAGCGCCGAAGGACGAATTCATCCAGAGACATCTTGCCGGGACCGAACACCACCAGCGCCAACAGGACGGACCCCCAGTAGTAGTGCGAGTTGATCCCGGCGGGACATTCGAACCCGAACAGGTCAAGGTAGGAGGCCACCGCCATCACGTTGACGACGAAGAGACCTGCAGCGCTCAAGCGCCCGGCGAGCCCCAGCACGATCAACACCGGAAACACCAGCTCGCCGAATGTGCCGACGTAGGCGGCCAGTTCGGGCGAAAGCAGCGGAACCTTGTAGGTGTCTCGGAACAAGGCCAGCGTGCTGCTCCAGTCGGCAAGCTTCAGCATTCCCGCCCTGAAGAAGATCAGTGAAACATAGAGCCGTGCCGCCAGCAGCAAGAGCGGCTGCAGCCGATCGAGCAAGCCTGTCACGAGCAAGCCGCGTTGAATCAAGTTCTTCATGCTAGTTGTCCTTGTCGGTGCTGAATCCGCAGATCACATTCGATGCCATGAGTCGACCCAGAAGATGGCCGAGATCGAAGCCAGGGTCTGCCGCCAGCGCCACTTCCGCGGACGCACCGAGTGCGGCGCCAGCCAAGCCGCTTGCGACAAATGCCGCATCGCCAGCGCCGAGCGGCGACACGGCGACGCGAAAACCCTCGCGCGCCACGAGAGCGCACTCGCGAACCGACCAATCGACCTTGAAATCACCGTCGAAGTTCGACTGATGAATCAGCCACACGCGCGCGACAGGGAAGTTCGAGTCGACGACGGCCGTGCCCGCGGCCCATTCCAGGCGGATCGCCGCTTGCCGGTTGGGCGCAACCTGTGCCAGTGCCTGCTGATCCAACGGTTGGGCGTCCTCGGCGCCGTACGCACGGTGCACCGCCCATTCGAGCCGCGCCAGGTCAGCCAGATACGGCAGCGACTGCGTGTGAGGGAACTCGGCGACGAACACGGCAAACGCTGCGCCGTGGTCGAAGAGGTCACCGCTCGTCGATGGAACGACGCGCTGGTAGGCACGCACCAGCCCGTCGAAAAATGATTCGCCGACCACTTGCCGAACCACCGGGTACGCGGCGCCCAGCGCCTTTGTCACAGCGGCCGTCACGTTCGCGCGGTAGATCGCCAAGCGTTGTTCAATTTGAGCCACGTCACCGAGGAGCCAGCGCTCCGCTCGCGGCGCCGCGTCCACGTCGTGCAGCGAACCGGCAAGGTCCCGCTGGATGTCGAGCAACTCAGGCATGGCAGACCTCGACGACGCGGCGCGCCATGGAACTCGCGGTGGCGGCTTCGCCGAGCAACACGTCGAGCGCCGGCAGATCGGTATCCCATTCGATCAGCGTCGGCTTCGGACCGAAACGCCTGCAGGCTTCTTCAAACAGCGCCCAGACTTCGCTGCAGACCCGGACACCGTGCGTGTCGATCAGGCAACCGTCTACCGAGGTGTGCCCGGCCAGATGCATTTCGCCGACCACGGCGGGGCTGAGCTCGGCCAGCCGCGCCATCGGGTCGAAGCCGAAGTTCACGGCATTGACGTAGAGGTTGTTGACGTCGAACAGGATCCCGCAGCCGGTGCGCCGCGCCAACTCGTTCAGCAACGCCGTATCGGTCATGTCGCTGTTGCGGAATTCGACATAGGCGGACACGTTCTCGATCAGGATCGATCGCTTCAACACACTCTGGACCCGGTCGACGCGCTCGGTCAGCAGCGCCAGGACCTCACGCGTGTGGGGCATCGGAAGCAGGTCGTTGAAGTGCCGCGTGCCCAGGCTGCTCCACGACAGGT
>JBDUAG010000356.1:0-4641 GCA_040004785.1 Burkholderiales bacterium
AGGACGACGGCGAAGCGGTGACCTATTCGCTCGGCAAGCTCGACGACCGCGGCCGGATGTTCGTGAAGGCTGGCGATCCCTTGTACGAAGGCATGATCATCGGCATCCACTCCCGCGACAACGACCTGGTCGTCAACGCGGTGCGCGGCAAGCAGCTGACGAACTTCCGCGTCTCCGGCAAGGAGGACGCGATCAAGATCACGCCGCCGATCATCCTGACCTTGGAATACGCGGTCGAGTTCATCGCCGACGACGAGTTGGTCGAGATCACGCCGAAGTCGATCCGCATTCGCAAGCGGCATCTGAAAGAACACGATCGGAAGAAGGCGTCGCGCGTCGGCGCCTGATGAATGAGCGGCCCTTCGGGGCCGTTTCGCATTCTGATGGCGCATGCAAGAGTTGCAGAATCATCGTTTGCATGCGCGCGGTGCGGCGCCGACCATGCGGGCCATGAACACCGCCTTCGCACCTCTTTTTACGCTGCAACGCTCGCACGGGATTGCCCACGAGCCGATCGAGTTGACCGATGGTCGCCTTGTCGAGCTCGCGCCCGTGAATCCGCAGGATGCGTCGGCCGAGCGCGCTTTTGTCGGTGCGCTCTCGCTGACCTCGCGCTACCGCCGCTTCCATTTCGGCCTGCGTGAGCTGTCGCCCGAGGCGGCTCAGGCGATGACCGAGATCGACCAGCACCACCACGTCGCGTTCGTCGCGCGCGCCGCCGATGACGACGCCGCAGCGATCGTTGCCGATGCGCGCTACGTGATGCGGGCCGACAGTGCCGATGCCGAGTTCGCGATCGCCGTTGCCGACGACTGGCAGGGCGTGGGCCTCGGCCGGGCGCTGCTCATGCGCCTGGCCGCGCAGGCGCGTGCGAACGGCGTGCAGCGCCTGTTCGGCGACGTCCTGTGGGGGAACCCATCGATGCTCGCGCTGATGCGCAGCCTCGGTGCGAAGCTGCGCCGCCTCCCCGGCGACTCGACGGTGGTCAGGGTCGAGTTTGAGTTCGAGCTCAGCGAGAACCTGGCGAATGAGGTACGCTCCGCCCCCGCGCCGCGCTCTTGAAAATCCGGCGCGAGCGACCCAGATCACGACCATGCGCACCTACCGCACCTTTGACAAGCTGATCGCCACGATTCGTGTCCGCCGAAGCGCGGAACGCATTCGCACGCCCTTCGGCATCGCATTGCACGTCATCGACTGAGCCCGCGGCGAATCTCGCTTTGGGGGCTCGGTCCCTCAGGCTCACCCGAGATTCGCATGAACACCAATTCGAACAAGCGCAGGAACCTGCGCAACATCGGCATCATCGCCCACGTCGATGCCGGCAAGACCACGACCACCGAACGCATCCTGTTCTACACCGGCGCGAATCACCGCGTCGGCGAGGTTCACGATGGCAACACGACGATGGACTTCGATCCGCAGGAGCGGGCGCGCGGCATCACGATCAACAGCGCCGCCACGACGGTGTTCTGGCACGGCACGCAGATCAACGTCATCGACACGCCGGGCCACATCGATTTCAACGTCGAGGTGAACCGATCGCTGCGCGTGCTCGATGGCGCTGTCGTCGTGTTCGACGGCGTCGCCGGCGTCGAACCGCAGACCGAGACCAACTGGCGTCTGGCCGACAAGTACCGGGTGCCACGCCTGGCCTTCATCAACAAACTCGACCGCGTCGGGGCCGACTACCTGCGCGTCGTGCAGATGCTGCGCGAGCGACTCGGCGTGACGCCGCTGGTCTTGCAACTGCCGATCGGCGCCGAGGACACGTTCCGCGGCCTCGTGGATCTGCTCGGCCAACGCGCGCTGCTGTGGAGCGGCGTGGCCGGTGCGCCGTTTGAGGTCGCGCCGATTCCCGACGCGATGCAGGCCGCCGTGTCGGCGTGGCGCGAGCGCCTGATCGAGGCTGTTGTCGAACAGGACGATGACCTGCTGGCGGCTTGGCTGAACGGCGTCGAGCCCTCGGCCGAACAACTGCGCGCGGGCATTCGGCGCGGCACGCTGGCGGGCGCGTTCGTCCCTGTGCTGGCCGGCTCCGCGTTCAAGAATCGGGGTGTCGAGCCTCTGCTGGACGCGATCGAGGACTACCTGCCCGCGCCCGGCGAGGTGACGGGCGCCGACGCGCAACCCGAAGCCGAGCCCGACGCGCCGCTGGCGGCGCTCGCCTTCAAGGTGGTGGCCGACGAGCACGGCACGATGACCTTCGTGCGGATCTACCGTGGGCGGCTGCGCCCGGGTGACACCGTGCTCAACACGAACACAGGTCACACCGAGCGCGTCTCGCGGCTGTACGAGGTGCACGCGGACAAGCACGAGGAACGCGGCTCGCTGCAGGCGGGCGACATCGCCGCCATCGTTGGCTTGAAGGACACGCTGACCGGCCACACGCTCACCGCCGACACGCCGGCGGCGCGCGCGCATCCGCTCGTTCTCGAGCAGATCAGCATCCCCGAGCCGGTGATCGACATTGCAGTCGAGCCGAAGACGCAGGCCGATTCGCAGCAGCTCGGCAAGGCCCTGCATGCCCTGGCGAAGGAGGACCCGAGCCTGCGCGTGAGTGTCGATGCCGAATCCGGCCAGACGATCCTGTCGGGCATGGGCGAGCTGCAGCTGGAGGTCACGCTCGAGAAACTGCGCACGCGGCACCGCGTCGAGGTCAGGGCAGGGCGGCCGCAGGTGGCGTACCGCGAGACGATCTCGCAGGTCGCGCGGGTCACGCACGTCCACAAGAAGCAGAGCGGCGGGCCGGGGCAGTTCGCCGAGGTCACGCTGCAGCTGAATCCGCTGGCGCGCGGGGAGGGCGTTCGCTTTCGCAACGAGGTCGTCGGCGGTGCGATTCCGCGCGAATACATCCCGGCGGTCGAGGCGGGCGTGCGGCGCGCGGCGCAGTCGGGCGTGGCCGCGGGCTTCGCAACGGTCGACTTCGAGGCCGTGTTGATGGACGGGCGCTTTCACGAGCGCGATTCATCGACGCTGGCTTTCGAGCTCGCGGCGGTCGCGGCGTTTCGGGAGGCGGCGGCGCATGCGGCGCCGCAAGTGCTGGAGCCGGTGATGGCGATCGAGGTCATCACACCGGTCGAGCACCTCGGCGATGTCATCGGCGATCTGCATCGACGCCGCGGCGCGATCCGCAGCCAGGAGCCGCGCGGGACCGACAGCGTGGTGCATGCGCAGGCGCCGCTGAAGGAGATGTTCGGCTACATCGGCAGCCTGCGGGCCATGTCGTCGGGCAGGGCGCAGTACTCGATGCAGTTCGATCACTACGCGGTCGCACCGACCAGCGTGTCGGCCGAGTTGCTGGCCGCCTGATGGGTTGAGGGCAGGGGATGCGAGGGCATCTCCTGCCCTCTTGTTCATTCGCAGGCGAGAGAATCGTCGCTGTATGCGACAACTGTTCGCTTGGCTCCTGCTTCTGATCGCCTCGGCCTCGCTGGCCGTGCCGCCGGGCGAGGTGTCGTCGTCGGCCGAGACGGTCTGCATGCTGCGGGCGATCGGCGCACAGCACCCGGATCCAAAGCTCCGCAACGCCGACACACTGGCCTCCCGCTTCTGCCCGCTGCCTGCCGAGTTCGCGACCTACGAAGCCGCGCGGGCGGCGATCAACCTGAACCCACAGCAGAGCGCCGGCTTCTTCTACGTCAACGCACGCACCCTGCACATCGACGCGATGTTGCTGCGCGCCGCGCGCGAAGGTACGACGCAGGTGGTCGTGCTCGGTGCCGGCTTCGACAGCCGCGCCTATCGTTTCGCCGCAAGCCAGCCACAGCTGCACTTCTTCGAGGTCGACCTGCCCGACACGCTCGCCGCGAAGAAGCAGCGCGTGATCGCCGCGCTCGGCGCGCTGCCGCCGCAGGTGCGCTACGCCGCGATCGATTTCGATCACCAGACCTTGCAGGATGTCTTGCCGCCCGCCGGTTACGACGCGCGTTTGAGGACGCTATTCATCCTCGAAGGCGTCAGCATGTACATCAGCGCGCAGGGCACGGCGTCGACCTTGCAGTTCATCGCCCGCCACGCGGCGCCGGGCAGCCGGCTGGTGTTCGACTACGCGCTGCGCCGCGCCATCGAGGGTCCACGCGAGGGCCTGTTCGGCATGACCGAGACCTTCGATGCCTTGCGCGCGCGTGGCGAGCCGATGGTCACGGGCTGGACTCAAGCCGAGGCCGCGAGCTTTGTCGGCGCGAACGGGCTGGTCCTGACCGACGACCTCGGCAGCGACCAGCTCACGCAGCGCTACCTGATCGGCACGGATGGCCAGCCCGACGGCCGCATGCTCGAAGGCAACCGCATCCTGGACGCACGCGTTCAGTAGCGCCGCGCGCGGGTGGATACTTTGGGCCCGCTCCCGTGCAGCATCGAAGGAACCTCGAACCATGTCCAGCGCCACCGCGATCCCGCCGTCCGCCGCGTCCGGCACCCCCGCCGCCTACACCTTCGAGGAAAAGCGCAAGCGCATCTTCGCGATCGTCGCCGCCTCGAGCGGCAACCTGGTCGAGTGGTTCGACTTCTACGTGTACGCTTTCTGCGCGATCTACTTTGCGCCCGCGTTCTTCCCGAAGTCTGACCCGACCGCGCAACTGCTGAACACTGCCGGCGTGTTCGCCGCCGGCTTCCTGATGCGCCCGATCGGCGGCTGGC
>JBDUAG010000357.1:0-4637 GCA_040004785.1 Burkholderiales bacterium
GTGGTCCAGCTCGAAGTCAGCTGCGGTCGTATCGGGGATGGACTGCACGCGCATCAGCTTGAGCTTCGCGCCGTTGGTGTAGGTCGTTGAGGGGCGAACGGAGGCGGTGTAGCCCGGCACGCAAATGGTTTGCTGGATGGTCTCTTGACGGACATCGAGATTGAGTGCTTCGGCGGGGACTGACTTGCCCGCAAGGTCGATGGCGGCGTCGCCACTTTCCGATTGGGTTGGCACGCTGGAGCAGGCGCTCAAGAGCGCCAGGGACACGGCTGAAACGAGTTGTCGAAAGGTCATGCCGTGGAGCATGCCACGCTCGGTTGCTTCGGCCATGCCGTCCAGGCGCAATTCGAAGTGAGCATCTCGGAAAGAGAAGGCGACGGGTCCATCTTGAAGGAAGCCTGTCGATAGCCAAGAGTCGATTGATGACCACGTCCAGGCGTGAGTTGCGTCAGCCCCGTGCGGCTCGTGCTTCTCGACGACCTACCGGCGTACGCGAGCAACAACGTCCACTTCAAGAAGCGCCCCTCCAGCGAGCGCCGCGCCAACGACCGTTGCCCGAGCTGGCTTGCTAGCCCTCATTCGTCACAGACGCCTTTCCCGCCAGACCATCGCTGCAAGTCCGGTGGCGACCACAAATGCGACCCCGCTCACCCAGAGTGGAATATGTACCCCATTGACCACTACCTCCCAGCCCAACAGGAATCGCAGCAATTGCAGCAGGGCGAGTAGCGAAAGGAGGGCGACTGCAAAGGTGGTGAAGGGCTTCTTCATTCTCTGTCTCCGTTCGTGAAAAGGGGAAGGCGTCGCAGGGGTGGTGACATTTGTCTAACGGTTGACGTAAGCGGACATCCGAAAGAAGAGGCCGCCTGAACGAAGGGCCAGGCTGCAGCTCACCCGAGATGAGCTGCTCATCGAGACAAGACAGCTGCGGCTACGACGCACACAGAGAGCAACAGATTGGCACCAACCAATCGCCGGATGTTGTTCAGGGCCGCTGCCGCAGCAGGCCAAAGAGGAAGCATCGCAGTGGAGACGCAACGTCGGATAGAGGACGCGGTATACGTAGCCAAACACGGATGCCATCGCCAAACCAAGGGCTGCCATGATGTACCAGCCAAGCGGAGCAAACCCAAAGCCCGTTTGCAAGAGCATGGTGAAGCCGCTCAAGAGAATGAGCGCGACGGCGTATGAGGTGAAGCGAAAGAACGGAGCAAATGTTTCGACCCAGAGCGGCAAACGCTCATGCGGTTCAAGAACCTTCGAGGCAGCGGGACGCAGACAGAAGTAGGCGAAGAACATGCCACCGACCCAAACGATGACGCTCGAAAGATGCAAGAACACAAGGAACTGTCGAAGCATGCTGTCGAGTCTAATTCACCGGCACAGCTGCAGTCTAACGTTTGACTTGAGCGGACCGCCGAAGGCTAGTCCGCTTGAAGGAAGGGGAGCTTCGAATAGCCTGCGTGCGCCGAAGCAGAAAGAACTCGAGTTGTCTTCACTTGCGAGGAAGAGGCTGAAGCATGCTCACCCGATTTCCCTCTGTGTCCATGAATGAAACGTAAGCTCCGACGCCTGGAATATCCATCGGCTCGCCGAGCACTTTGCCGCCTGCCCGGGTAACTTGCGCCATTGACTCGGCGATGTTCTCTACCGCTATGACCACAGAAGGGTATTGCGCAGGCCAGTCAGGCTTCTTCTCGAAGAAACCACCATTGATTGCGCCGGGCTCGACGGGGCGACCATCCTTGACTTCGGTGGTGGTCGCGAGCACGTAGTTGCCCATTTCCTCGTCCATCGCTTGAGTCTGCCAGCCGAACGCTTTGGCATAGAAACCTGACACGCGGGTTTTGTCTTCGTAGGGCATCTCGAAGTGAACGACAGGATTCATGCTTTCTCTCCTGAAGGACGGAAGAAGCACAGTGTACGAATTCGCCGCCTAACGTGATTTTGGAGTCGACTTGGCGTGCCACACGCAGCCATCACGACGTGGAGTTCAACTTTATGGAGCCTGCATCCCAAGAACCTGTGGCGTAAGCGCTTGTCACCGCATAGCATGCCTGGACCAGGGCGCTGGGTTGCGCCCAGTCACGGGAGCAGTGATGAACGTGTATGCCGTTTCCAAGGTGCGTTTGGACACAGGCGGCCGGGTCACGGCCGTCCTTTGGGGCAGGGTGAACATCAAGACAAATCAGTGGGTAGGCCAAGAGGCCGTTGCGCCCGTGAAAGACGTTGTGGCCGCGATTCACGCTCACGACCAGGTCTTCGCGCTCTACCCGAGCTCGCATGGCCATTTACCAGAGCGGCGCTTCATCGTGGTCGAGTACGACAGTGGCTGGGAAACCATCGCATTGGACGGGCCAACGACCCATGAGCATGAGGTCCACGACATGGACAGGCTGGAGTGACGAGCGACTGGACCGGCAGTCGTCGCTGGGTAGGTCCGCGACTGATGCGTACCGGATGGGGGAGCGGCATCTTGACAGTCTGGCGTCTATGTCCATCCCGAGCGAACTCGAGCCGCGATATCCAGCTTGGTGCCAGTCAGCCCGGATAGAGAGGGTGGTGCCCCGCCTGCCGGCTTGGCAGGTCCCACTTGGTCGAACAAGGACGCTACCGCCGGCGGAATGAAACGTGTCAGAGACCCATAAACATGCCGGTCCCCCATGCTCGCTTGCTGCGACACGTAGAAGCGCTGCGGCACGAGCACGTGCAAATGCTGCTTTGCGCGCGTAAGCGCCACGTACAGCAGTCGACGTTCCTCTTCGATTTGGGCCATCGTTCCCGTGGCCATGTCCGATGGAATGCAGCCATCCACCGCGTGGAGCACATGAACCGACTGCCACTCCATCCCCTTGGCGGAGTGGATCGTCGACAGGATCAGGTAGTCCTCGTCCAGCAGCGGCGGCCCCGATTCGTCGCTCGTGGCTGCCGGAGGGTCTAGCGTCAGGTCCGTCAGGAACTGTTGCCTTGTCGATGTCCCGTGTGCCATGCGGGCCAGTTGCACCAGGTCTGCCTGCCGAATACGCGCGTCGTCATGCAGCCGCTCCAAGTGCGGTTGGTACCAGCGGTTCGCGAGTTGAATGTCCTCGGGCCATGTGCTCTCTTTCGAGCCCAGCACGGCAAGCAGCCTGGCCAGGTCCTTCCATTCCAGCTTCGCTGCCGAGGGTGGCTCGAATCGTTGCAACTCGGCCGCCGGGTCCGGCACCGCGTCCATCGCATCAAGCAAGCGCTTGGCTGTCGCGGCGCCAACGCCAGGCACCAATTGCGCGACCCGAAACCCCGCCAGCCTGCTGCGTGGGTTCTCGGCCCAGCGCAACACGGACAGCACGTCCTTCACATGTGCGGCCTCGAGGAACTGCAGCCCGCCGAACTTCACGAACGGAATGTTGCGGCGTGCAAGTTCGAGCTCGAGGCTGGCGCTGTGGTGCGACGTTCGGAACAGGACCGCCTGTGCCTTCAGTTTCAGCCCAGCCTCGCGATGTTCTAGAACTTTGTCGGCAACCCAGCGGGCCTGTGCTGCGTCGTCTTCAACCGTCACGAGTTGCGGCCTCTCGGAAGACGCGCGGTCCGTCCACAGATTCTTTGTGAATCGCTTCTCGGCCAGGGCGATGACGGCGTTCGATGCGTCGAGGATGGGCTGGGTCGAGCGGTAGTTGCGTTCTAGCCTGACGATTCGGGCAGCCGGTTCGAACCGATGCGGAAACCCCATGATGTTCCGTACTTCCGCTGCCCGGAAGCTGTAGATGCTTTGCGCATCATCGCCCACCACGGTGAGGCCTCGACCATCGGGCTTGAGCCGGAGCAGGATGGCTTCCTGAAGGCAGCTGGTGTCCTGGTACTCGTCAACAAGAACGTGGTCGAACCTGGCGCCGACATGCCGGGCGAGTTCGACCTCACCCATCATTTGCGCCCAATAGAGAAGCAGGTCGTCGAAGTCGAGAACAGCCTGGCGCTGTTTCTCTGCCACGTACGCAGCGAAGAGTCGCTTCAGGTCGCCTTCGTGCTGCGCGCACCAGGGATAGCTGTCCAAGAGCAGCGTTGCAAGTGGCACTTGCCCGTTGACCGCGCGGGAGTAGATGCCCAGGCATGTGCCTTTCTGCGGAAACCGGTTCTTGGATTTGGTGTCACCGAAGCCGAGTTCCTGCCGCGCCAGGCCCATCAGGTCTTCGGAGTCGCCCCGGTCCAGGATGGTGAAGGCATCGTTCAGGCCGATGTGCGGCGCGTAGTCACGCAGCAGGCGCGCGCCGACACTGTGGAAGGTGCCCGACCAGTGCAGGGCAGGCGGCGGCTGCGTCGACGAGAAGCCGAGTGCTTGATGCAGCACCCTTCCGACGCGAGTCTCCATCTCTTTGGCTGCGCGACGCGAGAACGTCAGGAGCAAGATGCGCTGCGGGTCTGCGCCCGCCAAGACCAGGCGGGTCACACGGCTGGCAAGCGTCATCGTCTTGCCGGAGCCCGCGCCAGCGATGACGAGCAGAGCTTCGCCTTGAAGGCCTGGTCGGTCAACGCCGTGTTCAACCGCTTCGCGTTGCTCTGCGTTGAGCGAAGCGAAGGGGTCGGAACGCTGGGACGAGGCGGACATTGCGTGGCGTGATGGCAGGGCGATAGACCTGCAGCGAGCCACTACTGTCCGGTTA
>JBDUAG010000358.1:0-4629 GCA_040004785.1 Burkholderiales bacterium
GCCATCACGATGAAGGTGTACGGGCGCTTCAGCGCAAGCTGGACCATGGACACGTGGGGACTTCCGGTAGCGGCAAAGATGGGATGATATTGAGAAACAGGATGCACGCGGCGTGTGGGGCCTGCGGCCTGTCACGCAGATGTTCGCCCTGTGGATCATGACGCCCATCGAGCAATTTCTGCCGTCCATCGCCGCACCGTTGGTGCGCTGGGCCATCCAGCACCGGCTGGCGCCGGCGAAACGACCGAAGCGCTGCGCGCGCATGCTGCTCGCCAGGGTGCGGTGATCGGAGACGGAACAAGCTGAGTCGAATCGGCGCTTCGCATGTCCGTTTTTGGTCATGATCGGTCGCGTTGCGGTGCCACGTCCAGGCGAGGTCGCGTCAACATGGAGTCTCCTCACCACTGGAGAACGCCATGCCCACCGCCCTGCTGCTGATCGACGTCCAGCAATCGTTCAAGCGCCGCCCCTACTGGTCCGAAAGCGACCTTCCCGCATTCCTCGCTGCCACCAACGCGCTGATCCAGGGCAGCATGGCGCGAGGCCTTCCGATCGTGCGGGTGTTCCACAGCGACGGCCCGAACTCGGCGGACAACGCGTTCGCCCCCGCGAGCGGCTTGATCCGCCCGCTCGACGGCCTCACCCCGTTCGACACCGCGCTGACGGTCGAGAAGCACCGCCACAGCGCGCTCGTCGGCACCGGTCTGGCCATCTGGCTGCACCAGCGCGGCATCACGCGCCTGATCGTCGCCGGCATCCGCACCGAGCAATGCTGCGAAACGACCACGCGCCACGCCAGCGACGAGGGCTGGGAGGTCGATTTCGTGACCGAGGCGACGCTGACCTTCGACATGACGACGCCGGCCGGTGCCACGCTAAGCGCCGCCGCGATCCGCGAGCGCACCGAGACCGTACTGGCCGGCCGCTTCGCGACCCTGTGCACGGCGGCGCAAGCGCTGGAGCGCGCTCGATGAGCAGGACTCGCAGGGTCGGCATCCTGATGTTCGACGGCGTCGAGGCGCTCGACTTCGCCGGGCCGTACGAGGTCTTCACGACCGCGACCCGCATGCGCGCACGGCTCGCGCCTGGGGCCGCCGCGCCCTTCGAGGTGCGCACGGTCTCGCGCGATGGCGGCACCGTGCAGGCGCGCGCCGGCCTCGTCGTGCAGGTCGATCACGCATTCGCCGGTGCGCCGGCCTTCGACCTGCTGCTGGTGCCCGGCGGGGTCGTCGAGACCGCGCTCGCGTGCGTGCAGACGCGCGCCTGGATCGCCCGCGTCGCGCCAGGTTGCGAGATCGTCGCGTCGGTCTGCACCGGCGCCTTCCTGCTCGCCGCCGCCGGCGTGACCGGCGACGCCCCGCTGACAACGCACTGGGAAGACCTCGCCGACCTGCGCGCCGCGCATCCCGAATGCACCGTGGTCGACGGCGTGCGCTGGGTCGAGCACGGCCGAATCATCAGCTCGGCCGGCATCGCCGCAGGCATCGACATGAGCCTGCACCTCGTCGAGCGCCTCGCCGGCCATGCCCTCGCCGAGCGCACGGCGCGGCAGATGGATGTACGCTGGATGGTCCACCCCTGAACGCCACCCTGCCGTGATCGACGTTCTCTTCCTCGTCCTGCCCGACTCGCTGCTGCTCGACCTCGCCGGCCCGGCCGAGGCCTTCCGGCTCGCGAACCAGCAGCTGCACCACGCGCGCCGGTCGCCGGTGTTCCGCATGCGCTTCGTCGGCCCGCTGGCCGAGGTCGATTCGTCGGTCGGCCTGAGCCTGTCACGAATCGAAGCCTTGCCGACCACGTTGCCGCCGCGCTGCTGGGTCGTCGTGCTCGGCCGCCCCGGCAGCGCGCCCGAGGTCGTGCGCCGCCAGCGGCAGTGGCTCGCCGCGCGCGACTGGCTCGCGCGCGTCGTCGCGCCGCGCCTCGGTGACGACACCAAGCTGCTGACCGTCTGCGTCGGCGCGCTGCTGGCCGCCGACGCGGGCCTGGTCGGCACGCGCTGCGTCACGACGCACCACGAGCTGCTCGACGATCTGGCGCGCCTTGCGCCGGCCGCCTCGGTGCAGGCGAACCGCGTGTTCGTCGAGGACGGGCCGCTGCTGTCGAGTGCCGGCATCACCGCCGGCATCGACCTCGCGCTGCACCTGATCACGCGCGAGTGCGGGCCGGCGATCGCCTCGGCCGTGGCGCAGGTGATGGTCGCGTTCACGCGCCGCGGCCCGCAGGACACGCAGCGCTCACCGCTGCTCATGCACCGCGATCACTTGCACCCGGCGGTGCACCGCGTGCAGGACGCGGTCTGCGCCGCGCCCGGCACCGCCTGGACGGCCCAGCGCCTCGCGGCCGCCGCGCACGTCACGCCGCGGCATCTGGCGCGGCTGTTCCACGACCACGTGCAGCTGAGCCCGCGCGCCTACGTCGAGCACGTCCGCCGCGGACTCGCGCAGCACGCGCTCGCGGGCGGCGCATCGACGGTTGATGCGGCGCAGCTCGCGGGCTTCGACAGCACGCGGCGGCTGCGCCAGGCGCTCAGCCGGCGGGCTTGACGGCCAGCGGGTTCAACGTCGGCGCGCCGATGCGCGTCAGCGTGTTGCGATCGGTGTGGTGGAACGGTTCGCTCTGGCCGCGGATGTTCATCACCGTGTCCGAGTCGTAGGACCAGGTGCCGTCCGGGTTGATCGTGACCTTGATGCGGTACTCGACGGTCTGGAACGCGAACTCCAGGAACGGATTCGAGCAGATGCCGTACACCTCGCTGCCGCGCGTCGCGACGAGCTCGAAGCTGGTCGCTTCCGCCGTGGCCGCGCCCGAGGCCATCGCGACCTGCCCGCGCGGGATCGACAGCGTGTGGATGATCGCGCCGGTCGCCGGCTCCCACAGCCAGTGGCCGACCTGATCGTGGTACATCTTGGTCAGACCGGGCTTCGTGATGTAGGTGTGGTAGCGCAGGCCGTACAGCATCTGCGGGCCGTTGGTCTGCGGGTCGATCGGGTGGAGCTCGTAGTGCTCCACATAGGTCTGCGTGCGCGGGCCGTCGGCCTTGGGTTTCACATCGACGCCGCGCGTGCCCTCCCAGATGCCGGCCAGGCCGCGCAGCGGGCCGAGGTTCTTGAGCGTGTCGCCGTCCTGGTGGGCGGGCTCGGTGTAGATGTCGGTGGGGAAGTCGGGCATGGTGTCGATCCTGGAATTTCGATCGACTTTACCCAATCATGCGTCGGCCTTCGGCTGTCCCAGCCCCCAATGCCAGAGACGCACCTCGACGTGGGCGTACACGCCCGCCAGTTGATACGGGTCTTCGGCGACGTAGCAGCGGACGGCGTCGATGCTCTCGGCCTCGATCACCAACAACGAGCCGTTCATCGAAGCATCGGTCTCGCTCAGCGTCGGGCCGCCTGCCACGACCTTGACCGGATGCACACCCGGTTCGCGCAAGCGCGCGCGGTGTGCATCCCGCGCTTGCAGGCGCGCGGCGAGGGTGTCGGGTTGGTCGGTGGCCCAGACGGCGTAGTACATCGCAAGACTCCGAAAAAGAAGAGGATCGATCAAGTGGCAGGCGCGAGCACGAAATCCCGCACGAGCGAATAGAACGGCTCGTCGAGCGTGGACCCGTCGGGGGCCTTGCCGGGCGCATGCGGCGCGAAGTCGCTGACCAGCGACGAGCGCACGCCGAACACGGTGTCCGAGTCGAGGTAGGGATCACCGTTGCGGAAGATGTGCGTCACCAACGTCGCGAAGCCGGGCGCGCGGATGCGGAAGTGCAGGTGCGCCGGCCGCCATGGATGCCGGCCACTGGCCAACAGCATGCGGCCGACCGGCCCGTCGGTGGGCACAGGGTAGGCGGTGGGTGTGACGGTGCGAAAGCGCACGCTGCCCGCCGCATCGGCACGCAGCACGCCGCGCGCACGGCGCGTGTCGCCGAGTTCGGGCCGCTGCACGTCGTAGAGCCCATCGTCGTCGGCCTGCCAGACATCGACCTCCGCACCCGCGATCGGCCGGCCGGCCAGATCGCGAACGTGCGCCTCGACAAAGAACGGCACGCCCGGCGCGCCACCGGCGAGGTCGGCGCCCTGCTCCACCACCGGCGCGTCCTCGACGTGGAACGGCCCGAACACCGTCGCCTCGGTGGCACCGGCCGGCTTGGCGTGGTTCATCGCCACGACCAGCATCGAGAGGCCGAGCGTGTCGGAAAGCAGGATGAACTCCTGCCGCTTCGCATCGCATTTGTGGCCGGTGGCGGTCAGGAACTGGATGCCTTGCATCCACTCGCCTTCGGTCAGGTTCACCTCGCGTGCGAAATCGTGCAGGTGCGTCACGAGCGACGTGAGGATCTGCTTCAGCCGCGAGTCTTCCATGTTGGCGAGCCGGGCGATGACGGCCGGGGTGATCGTGCTGGCGTCGATGTTGCGCATGGCGGGCCTTTCTGCGGACTGCTCTGTTCAGAGCCGGAGTGTGCGTTGCGTGGGGAACAGGCTCAGGCCGAAGCGCCGCTGCGCCCAGCCCCAGAGCCCTTGCTTGAAGTAGATCGTGACGACGATGGCAAGCAACCCGAGGCCCATCAGATACCAGGTTCCGTAGCTGCTGAAGAACTTGTTCAGCGCCCAGAAGATCAGCGCGCCGACGATCGGCCCCTCG
>JBDUAG010000359.1:0-4626 GCA_040004785.1 Burkholderiales bacterium
TCGATCGCGCCCTGGTCGCCGACCGCGAGCGCTGCCAGCACTCCGGCGGCGCGGCGGTCCGGCACGCTCGCCTCGATGGCATCGCGCACGCGCTGGCGCAGCCGCTCGACGGGATAGCCCGCGGCACGGTGCAGCAACTCGGGCGGTGGCGTGTCGCGCACATAGCCGGTGGCGCGCACGCCCTGCTCGAACAGGCTCAACTCGTAGTCGAAGCCGTGCGGATTCAGGTTGCCGTGCGGCCGGCGCAGCCGCAACGTGAAGCGCCAGCGCTGGCCGGCCCGCAGCTCGCCCTGAGGTTCGCTGAGCACCGCGTCCTCGTGCTGGCCCTTGTACCAGCCGACCGCGAGCAGCGCGGGCAGGGTCACCGGCTGCCCTCGCAGCGTGGCCGATTCGGCCTCGAAGCGAAACCGCAGGCCGGAGGCGTTGCGCTGCGGCAGGTTCGTGATCACGCCGGTGACAACCACGTCCTGACCTTCGAGCGCGTCCGGCAGCGCATCGGCAAGCCGCAGCGTGGCGCGCCAGCCCGAGGCGCCGAAGCTCAGCAGCGCGGCACCGAGCAGCGCCACGACGAACGCGCGGCGCCCGCGCCAGGCGATCACGAGGCCGAGTGCGCCGACCGCGGCCGCGCCGGCGCACGCCGACTCCGGCCACAGCGCCCGCTGCTGCAGATGCAGCGCCACGCCGGCGATCCACGCCAGCGCCAGAGCCGCCAGACGCATTCCGGTGTCGACGGCTTCGCGCATCGTCGCAGTGTAGGATTTGCGCATCCTCACCCGACCCGCGGCAAACCCATGGCTTCCGACACGCAACCCGCCCCGCTGTACGACCGACTCGAGCAACTCGGCATCACCCTGCCGCCAGTGTCGGTGCCGGCCGCCGCCTACCTGCCGTTCGTGCGCAGCGGCAACCTGCTGTTCCTGTCGGGCCACATCGCCAAGCGGGACGGCAAGCCCTGGGTCGGCCAGCTCGGCCGCACCATGGCCACGTCGACCGGCAAACTCGCTGCGCGGTCGGTCGCAATCGACCTGCTCGGCACGCTGCACGCCGCGCTCGGCGACCTGAACAAGGTCGAGCGCATCGTCAAGGTGATGAGCCTGGTCAACAGCACGCCCGAGTTCATCGAGCAGCACCTGGTGACGAACGGGTGCTCCGAGCTGCTGGCCGAGGTCTTCGGCGACAAGGGCGCGCATGCACGCAGCGCGTTCGGCGTGGCGCAAATCCCGATGGGTGCCTGCGTCGAGATCGAGCTGATCGCCCAGGTCTCGTGAGCGCGGACCGCTGGTTTGCGGGCATTGCGCTCGGTTGCATTTCGGCCGTCGGCGCGGCGCTGGTGTCGCAGCATGTGTTCGACATGCAGCCCTGCCCTTGGTGCGTGCTGCAGCGCGTGATCTTCCTCGCCATCGCACTCGCCTGCGTGCTCGGGCTGGCCTGGCGCCACCGCATCGGCCGGCGCGTCGGTGCGTCGGTCGGCGCGCTGCTGGCGCTGTGCGGCATCGGCGCGGCGCTCTGGCAGCACTTCAAGGCGGCCGCATCGGCTTCGTGCGACCTGACCCTGGCCGACAAGATCGTCAGCCGCTGGCTGCAGCTCGACCAGCTGCTGCCGGATGTGTTCGAGCCGCGCGCGAGCTGTGCCGATGCAGCGGTGAGCCTGCTCGGTGTGCCGTACGACTTCTGGAGCTTGGCGCTGTTCGTGTTGTTCGGCGCGGCGCTGCTTTCAATCGCGCGTGCGCGCCGTTGAACCATGGACAGATACCAACGCCGATTCTTCACCGCACGGCTCGCCGCACTGACGCTGCTGGGCGTGCTGGCCACATCAGCGATGGCCGCTGGGCCGGTGGAGTACCACTGCAGCGGCGACGGCGTGGCCTGGACGTCGAGCCGGCCCTGCCCCGGTAGCCGCAGCACCGAGCTGCGCGGGTTCGGCACACCGCAACAGCCCGGCCCGTCCTACGACACGACGACCACGACCTCGCTCGGCAAGGCCCCGGAGTACCTGCCTTACATGAACATCGAGTGCGCGCAGCTCAACGACGCGATCCGCACCGGCCCGGCACGCGGCCTGAAGTCCGGCCCGATGGCCGACCTGCAGGCCGACTACCGGAAGCGCTGCAGCGACGACGAGGCTCTGGCCCGCGGCAAGTGGCAGGACGCGCAGGCGCAGGAGCGTGATCGCCGCAACGACCAGAAGAGCGCGGCCGAGGCCGAGAAGTCTCGCGTGGTGTCGTCGGCCGAGCAGTGCTACGAGATGCTGCGCATCCTGCATGGCAAACGCCAGCGTGCGGCCTCGATGAACGACGGCGAAAAGGCCGATCTCCAGCGCTTCGAGGACAACTACAAGGCGCGTTGCCCACGCCACTGAACGCGACCCGGCGAGTTCATGGGCGCCGGTGCACCTGCACGTCAACGAACATGCCGGCATAGTCGCCGCCGAATCCGTCCCACGACCCACTGACGGGCGACGCGAGGCTGGCGTGCCGCGCCACGCCGACGCGGATCAGATCGGTGCCGCCGATCAGGTTGTTGGTCGGGTCGAACGGAATCCAGCCTGCGCCGGGCAAGTAGACCTGGACCCAGGCGTGCGTGGCGCCCGCGCCGATGGTGGCGGGGTTGCCGTCGTCCAGCCACGGCGTGTAAAGGTAGCCCGAGACGAAGCGCGCGGCGTAGCCGAGCTGTCGCACACCCTCGATCATCAGGGTCGCGAAGTCACGGCAGGTTCCCGAACCGCGTTGCAGCGTCTCGTAGGGCGTCTGCACGCCTTCATCCAGCCGTGCAACGTAGCTCATCGAATTGCGGATCCACTGCGTCATGTCGGCGAGCAGTTGTCGCGTCCCGGTCGGGCCGTCGCTGTGAACGAAGCTGCGCGCCCAGTCCGCGAGCTCGCCGCTCGGGTCGTCGTACCAGGGCGCGAGGTAGTGCGGCAGCGCAAGCCGGTCTTCGGCACTGTAGTCGAACGGATATTGCAGCGTGTCGGGGCTCAGCGGCAGATCGAGCGCGCGCGTGCCGGTGTGCTCGACCGAGAACGAGCACTCGATCTTCAGCTCGGTGGCGGGGCTTTGCGGCACCACCAGCGCGACCGAGTTCGAGTACACGTCCTGGATCAGGCGGATGTCCAGCGGTAGCGGCGTCACGACCAGGTCGGTCGCCAACACCCGCAGGTCGTGGCTGCCGCGCGGGCGGAACATCACGCGGTGCTCGCCAAGCTGCACCGGCTGGTGGTAGCGGTAGTGGGTGGTGTGAACGATGTCGAACAACACGGACATGACGGGCGCGCTCCGTTCAGCGCATGCGCACTTCGGCGTGTTCGCCGAGCTCGGCCGGCGGCCGTCCCGTGAACGCGGCGCGGGCCATGTGATAGAGCTGCACGAGCTTGCTTTCCTTCACGTCCCAGTAGCTGGCGTGGATGATCCTGACCTGCACCAGCGCGAGATCCGGGTCGTCCACGCCGCCGGGGAACCACGCTTCAGCCAGTTTCGACCACAGCTGACGCTTCTTCGCCATGTCCTCGACGACGGACGCGGTCGCCGAGATCGACACGTAGCGGTCCTTGCCAGGATCAGCGTAGGCGACGTTCACGGTCGGATCGCTCACCAGATCGGCGACCGGATCGCCACGGCGCGACATGAAGAACCACAGGTTGGCGTCCTCATCGACGTCGGAGTTCTGCGTCGTCACCGGGCGCGAGTGGAGGTGGCCGTTCTCGTGGCGCGTCGTGAACATCGCAAAGCGGATGTCGCGGATCAGTTCCCAAAGCCGGGTCCGACTCGACGCGTCATGGGTCGTGTCGGTGAACATGTCTTCGGTGGAGTGCATGGCTGGGCCTTTCGTCGTGCTTGATCGGAAACCCATTCCAACAAACACGAGGCTCCGGCACGATCAGGCAGGGCGCCCGTCGCGTGTAGGACGAAACCGGCACAGCCTGCGCTCAGGCCGCGACCACGCGCTGCGCCTTCTGCATTGCGTCCTGCACCCGGCCCTTGCGCGCACGCTTGCCCAGGTAGGCGACGAGCGCGGCGGGCTTCAGCAATTCGTCTTTGGGCTTGCCGCCACGACCGGTGCCGAGCACCTGGAGGTTCTGATTGAACGCGGCGACGCTCACGAGCGCATCTTTCGGGTCCAGATCGATCAGCGTCAGGCCCCGCCCGCCGTTGGCCTGCAGCTTGAGTTCGTCGAGGCCGAACACCAGCAGGCGCCCACTGAGCGACAGACACGCCACCTGCGCCTGCCCATCCGTCAGACTCGGCGGGAGCGGCTTCTCGTCGGCCTCCAGGCTGAGGAAGCTTTTGCCGCCCTTTTGCCGCGAGAGCAGATCACCGACACGCGCCAGCAGGCCGAAGCCACCGGTGTTCGCGAGCAGCAGCGTCTGCTGCAAATGGCCGGCGAAGTAGTGCGCCGGCTGGGTGCCCGACTCCAGATCGATCAGCGACGTGATCGGCTGACCATCGCCACGCCCGCCGGGCAACTGCGCCACCGCGGTCGAGTAGACGCGGCCGTTGCTGCCGAACACCAGCAGCGCATCGACACTGCGGCAGGCGAAGGTGCCGTACAGCGCATCGCCCGCCTTGAACGCGAGCGTCGCCGCGTCGACCTCGTGGCCCTTCAGGCCGCGCACCCAGCCCTTCAGGCTGA
>JBDUAG010000360.1:0-4621 GCA_040004785.1 Burkholderiales bacterium
GAAGGTCGCCGAGAAGATCCGCATCTCGGGCGGCGGGCGCTGCAACTTCACCAACCTCCACACAGCCCCGGCCAACTTCTTGTCGGCGAACCCGCACTTCTGCAGATCCGCGCTGGCGCGCTACACGCCGCAGGATTTTGTCGACCTTATGCAGCGCCACTGCATCGCATGGCACGAGAAGCACAAGGGGCAACTCTTCTGTGACGACAGCGCCGAGGACATCATCGCGATGCTGCTGCGCGAATGCGATGCCGGCTCTGTGACGCGATGGCAGCCGTGCGCGGTGCAGGCGGTGCGCCACGGCGATGCGGGCTTCGAGCTCGACACTGACCGCGGCACGGTGAGTGGCAAACAGCTCGTGATCGCCACCGGCGGGCTGTCGATCCCGAAGATCGGCGCGACCGACTTCGGCTACCGGGTGGCGCGCCAGTTCGGGCATGCGATCCAGCAGACCCAGCCCGCCCTCGTCCCGCTGACCTTCGACCCGGTGACGTGGGCGCCGTTTGCGGCGCTGTCGGGCCTGTCGCTCGAAGCGCAAGTCGCGGCCGGCACTGGCAAGGCAAAAGGCGCCTTCCTCGAAGACCTGCTGTTCACGCACCGCGGCCTGAGCGGCCCGGCGATCCTGCAGGTTTCGAGCTTCTGGCACGCCGGCACGCCATTGCGCATCGACCTCGCGCCCGGCCGAGACCTCCAGGGCGAACTGTTGCGGGCCAAGCGCGACTCGCGCCGCCTGCTCGGCAACGAGCTCGCCGAGCTGATCCCGCGTCGGCTGGCCGAGGCTTGGCTCGCAGCCACGCCTGATCTGGCCGGCAAGGCCATGCCCGACCAGCGCGATCGCGACCTGGCCAACCTCGCCGGGCGGCTCCACGATTGGGAACTCAGACCGCAGGGCAGCGAGGGCTACCGCAAGGCTGAGGTCACGGCCGGCGGCGTGGACACCCGCGAGCTGAGTTCGCAGACGCTGCAAAGCCAGCGCTTGGCCGGCCTGTTCTTCATCGGCGAGGTGGTCGACGTGACCGGCTGGCTGGGCGGCTACAACTTTCAGTGGGCCTGGGCCAGCGCAGCCGCGTGCGCCCTGGCATTGGCGCCATTGCAACACTGACGAATTGCCGGCTATAATCGTCGTCTTTGCTAGCCACACCTATTTGTACATGACTACGATTCGCGTCAAAGAAAACGAGCCATTCGACGTGGCACTGCGCCGCTTCAAGCGCACCATCGAGAAGCTCGGCTTGCTGACCGACCTGCGTGCCCGCGAGTTCTATGAAAAGCCCACCGCCGAGCGCAAGCGCAAGAAGGCAGCCGCGGTCAAGCGTCACTTCAAGCGCGTTCGCAGCATGCAGCTGCCGAAAAAACTGTTCTGATTCCGCGGCGCTGAACCGTTCGCGGTTCGTGTCTTGAAAGCCCGCGCCAAGCGGGCTTTGTCGTTTGTGCCCTGCAAGGAGCCGTGATGAGCCTCAAAGACCAGATCACCGAAGACATGAAGGTCGCGATGCGCGCCAAGGACGCACCGCGCCTGCTGACGATCCGCGGCCTGCTCGCCGCCTGCAAGCAGCGCGAAGTCGATGAACGCATCGTGCTCGACGACGCCGCGGTCATCGCAATCGTCGACAAGCTGGTCAAGCAGCGCAAGGATTCGATCGCCCAGTTCACCAGCGGCAACCGCCCCGACCTGGTCGAGAAGGAAGCCGCAGAACTGCAGGTGCTGGAAGGCTACTTGCCGCAGCGCCTGAGCGCGGAAGAGGTCGCCACGCAGGTCGCGGCGATCGTCGCCGAGTTGAGCGCAGAACTCGGGCGAACCGCAGGCCCGGGCGAGATGGGCAAGGTGATGGGCGCCGTGAAGGCACGGCTCGCGGGCAAGGCCGACATGGGCCTGGTCTCCACCGCCGTCAAGAAGGCGCTGACGTCGTGAGCGCGCCGACCGTTCAGCAACTCAGTGCGGATGTGTGCGTGGCGCCACAGCTCGACCCGGCCGCGATGACCTGGGCCGCACAGGCAGGCTTCAAGAGCGTGGTCAACAACCGCCCTGATTTCGAGGGCGGGCCGGACCAGCCAACCAACGCCGTGATGGAAGCCGCCGCCACAGCGGCGGGCCTGCGCTATGCCTACCTGCCGGTCGCCCCGGCCGTGCAGACGCCGGAAGAAATCGCGCGCTTCGCCGCGCTGCTGGCCGAGCTGCCGAAGCCGTTGCTGGCGTTCTGCCGCAGCGGCACCCGCTCGGGCAAGCTGTACCGCGCTGCCATCGGCGGGTGAGGCGTCACAGCCCGGCGATCTTCATCCTGTCGATCAGCACCGAGCCGATCGTCTTGCTGCCCATCGTGTAGGCATCGGCGCCGACTGCGCTGATCCCCTGGAACATGTCGCGCAGGTTGCCGGCGATGGTGATCTCGTGCACCGGGTACTTCAGGCGCCCGTTCTCGACCCAGAAGCCGGCCGCGCCGCGCGAGTAATCGCCGGTCACGTAGTTCACGCCCTGTCCCATCAGCTCGATCACGAACAGGCCGCGGTGCAGCTTCTTCAGCATCGCGTCGAGGTCATCGCCGGCGGCGGTCAGCCGGCTGGTCAGCGCGAGGTTCTGTGATCCACCGGCGTGGCCTGTCGTCCGCAGCCCGAGCTTGCGCGCCGAGTAGGTCGAGAGAAAGTAACTCTGCACGACTCCCGCACTGAGCACGTCGCGCTTGTGTGTGAGCACACCTTCGTCGTCGAACGGCGCGCTGCCCTTGCCGCGCGGCAGGTGCGGATCCTCGCGAACGTCGATGTGGGACGGCAGCACGCGCTGGCCCAGGCTGCCCTGCAGAAAGCTGGACTTGCGGTAAAGCGCACCGCCACTCGTCGCCTGCACGTAGGCCCCCAGCAGGCCCGAGGCAATCGACGACTCGAACAGCACCGGCACCTCGCAGGTCTTGATCTTGCGCGACTTCAACCGCGACAGCGCGCGCTCCGCCGCATAGCGCCCTACCGCCTCGGGCGCAGCCAGCTCGGCCGGCGCCCGCATCGAGGTGTACCAGGCATCGCGCTGCATGTCGTCGCCGCTGCGACCCGGCAGCGACGCGATTGGCGCGACCGACAGTGAGTGCCGCGAGCTCGCGTACCCGCCTCGAAACCCGCGGCTGTTGCCGGCGAAGAAGTGCGATTGCTGCGCCGACACGCCCGCGCCTTCGGAGTTGGTGATGCGCGCGTCCACGTTCAGCGCGGCGGCCTCGCAGCGCAGCGCGATCTGCAACGCACCTTCGGCGTCGATCGCCCACGGATGGAACAGATCGAGATCGCGCGCGGCCTGGGCGGGCGTCGCGACGTCGTCGGCCTCCGGCAGGCCGGCGGCCGAATCCTCGGCGGTGAAGCGGGCGATGTCGTGCGCGGCGCGCACCGTCTGCTCCAGCGCAGCGCGCGAAAAGTCCGACGTGCTGGCATTGCCGCGCCGCTGGCCCGCGTACACGGTGATGCCCATCGACTTGTCGCGGTTGCGCTCGACGTTTTCCGACTCGCCCTTGCGCACCGACACCGACAGCCCCACCCCCTCGGAAACCTCGAAGGCCGCATCGCTGGCGCCGAGAGAACGGGCGAACCCCAGCGCATCCTCGACATACTGTTGAAATTGCGCTCGGGTGTAGGCGAAGCCCGGTGCGGGCGTGGCAGGAGACGGGGAACGGGGCATGGGTGGGGTGTCCGATGAGCTCGAGGCTGGCGCTACTATCATACTCAGCCCCTTCCCCTGCGATGTCCTGCTCCATGTCCACCGCGCCACCCATCACCGATGCCGACGACGAACCTGCCGAGTCGGGCCTGTTCGATCGCCCCAGCAAGACGCGTCAGAAACAGGCCTCGCACGCACTGCAGGATTTGGGCGAGGCCGTGGTCGCGTTGCCCGACGCCCGGATCGACGGGCTGGCGATCGCCGAGCAGCTGCTCGACGCGATCCGCACCTATAAGAAGACCCGCACGCATGAAGGCAAGCGCCGCCAGATGCAGTACATCGGCAAGCTGATGCGCATTCACGATGTCGAGCCGATCCGCCAGGCGGTGACCGACATGCAGCTCGGCCGCGCCAAGGATTCGCTGGCGCTGCACCAGGCCGAGCGCTGGCGTGTCGAGTTGCTGGCCGACGACGGCGCGGCCACGCGCTGGATCACCGAACACCCGCGCACCGATGTGCAGCAACTGCGCAGCCTGGTCCGCGCCGCCCGCAAGGACGCCGCCCTCGAGCCCGAAAAGCGCAGCGGCCGTGCCTATCGCGAGTTGTTCCAGTTCATCAAGCTGCACCCGCTCGATGAGTGAGCTCGCCACGCTACGCATCGGGGTCGTCTCGGTCAGCGACCGCGCGTCGAGCGGCGTCTACGAAGACCTGGGCATCCCCGCCTTGCAGTCATGGCTCACCTCGGCCGTGCGAAATCCGGTTCACTGGGAGGCGCGTCTGATTCCCGACGACGAGGCCGGAATCCGGGCAGCCCTGATCGAACTCGTCGATGACCAGCACTGCGATCTCGTGCTCACCACCGGCGGCACCGGCCCGGCCCCGCGCGACGTGACGCCCGACGCCACGCTCGCCGTGGCACACAGGGTGATGCCGGGCTTCGGCGAGCAGATGCGCCAGATCAGCCTGACCTTCGTGCCGACCGCGATC
>JBDUAG010000361.1:0-4615 GCA_040004785.1 Burkholderiales bacterium
CCTTCGCGCCGGCGTGGCCGAGCTGGATCGCGATCTTCGCGTCGCTGTTCGCGTGGACAAAATCCACGACCCGCTTCCAGCCATCGCGCTGCGCCGCATTCCACAGCCCCGGGCAGCCGGGTGTGATGCGCGCATCGGCCGACGGGCAGGTCATCTCGGCCACGACCATGCCGGCGCCGCCCATCGCGCGCCCGCCGAGGTGCACGAGGTGGTAGTCGGCCGGCACGCCATCGACGCACGAGTACTGCGCCATCGGCGACACGACGACCCGGTTCTTCAGCGTCGTGCCACGTGCCGTGAACGGCGTGAACATCGGCGGCACCGCGGCGCTCGAGGCGCCGCGCTGCACACCGGCGCGCTGCGCGATCCAGTCCTCGAACCCTTCGACATAGGCCTTGTCGCGCACGCGCAGGTTCTCGTGGCTGATGCGCTGGCTGCGCGTCAGCAGCGAGTAGGCGAACTGCTCGGGCGGCAGGTTGACGTAGCGGTCGACGTGCTCGAACCACTCGGTCGAGTTGCGCGCCGCGTTCTGGATCTTCAGCACCTCGACGCTGCGCAGCTCCTCGTAGTGCAGCAGGGCCGCCGGCAGGTCGCGCGGGTGCGCGCCGATCGCGCGTGCCAGCTCGATCGCGTCCTCGAGCGCGAGCTTGGTGCCCGAGCCGATCGAGAAGTGCGCGGTGTGCGCGGCGTCGCCCATCAGCACGACCGGCGCGCGACCGTTGTGATGCACCCAGCGCTTGCAGACGACGCGCGGGAACCTGATCCATTGCGCCGAGCCGCGCAGGTGGCTCGCGTTCGAGATCAGCTCATGCCCGTCGAGGTGCTTCGCGAACAGCTTCTCGCAGAACGCGATCGCCTCTTCCTTCTCCATCGCCTCCAGCCCGGCGGCGCGCCAGACACGCTCGGGCGCTTCGACGATGAAGGTCGAGGTGTTGTCATCGAAGCGGTAGGCATGGGCCTGGAACCAGCCCCATTCGGTCTCTTCGAAGGCGAAGGTGAAGGCCTCGAACAGCTTCCGCGTGCCGAGCCAGACGAAGCGGCAGTCGCGCATGTCGATGTCGGGCTGGTAGGTGGCGGCATGGCGCGTGCGGATGCGGCTGTTCAGCCCGTCGCTGGCGATGATCAGGTCGGCATGCGGATAGTCGTCGTCACTCTGGACGTCGGCCTCGAAGACGAGCTTGACGCCGACCTCCTCGCAGCGCCGCTGCAGGATGTTGAGCAGCCGCTTGCGACCGATGCCGCAAAAGCCGTGGCCACCCGAGCGCGCCTTCGCGCCGCGGATGTTGACCTCGATGTCGTCCCAGTGGTTGAACGCGCCGAGGATCTGCGCTGCGCTGACCGGGTCGGCGGCCTGCAGGTTGCCCAGCGTCTGGTCGGAGAACACGACGCCCCAGCCGAAGGTGTCGTAGGGCCGGTTGCGCTCGACGACCGTGACCTCGTGCCCGACGTTCTGCTGCTTCATCAACAGCGCGAAGTACAGGCCGGAGGGGCCGCCGCCGATGCAGACGATGTTCATGTGGTCTCCGTGCCGGGTCGATGTCTTACTTTATTCTTGAATTGTTTAGTTGTAAAGCATTTTTCTGGCGATCACTCAGGAATCAGCTGCCACTTGCCATCGCGCAGCGCCATCAGCTCGCGGCCGCGCTTGTCGAAGCCCGAATGATCCTGCGGCGTCATCGTGTAAACGCCCTGCGTGCCGACCAGGTCTTTGGTGGCTTCGAGCGCATCGCGCAGCGCGCTGCGGAACTCCGGCGTGCCCGGCTTGGCCTTCTTCAGCGCCTCCGGTACGGCGCGCTGCAGCAGCAGGCCGGCATCGAACACGTTGGCGCCGAAGGTCGCCGGCTTGCTGCCGTACATCTTTTCGTAGGCGGCGATGTACTCGAGCGCCTGCCTCTTCGCCGGGTTCGTGTCGGCCACCTGGTCGAGCACCAGCATCAGGCTGGCGGCCATCACGGCGCCGTCGACGGTCTTGCCGCCCAGGCGCACGAAGTCGGGCGTGGCGGCGCCATGGGTCTGGTAGATCTGGCCCTTGTAGCCGCGATCGACCAGCGTCGTGTGTGGCAGCACGGTCGGGCCGCCGGCGGCGCCGATCAGCACCGCGTCGGGGTTGGCGGCGACGATCTTCGTGGCCTGGCCGATCACGCTCTGGTCGGTGCGCTGGAAACGCTCGTTCACGACGAGCTTGATGCCGGCCTTCTCGATCATCGGCACGAACACGCCGAACCACGATTCACCGTAGGCGTCGTTGAAGCCGAGGAAGCCGGCCGTCTTCACGCCGTGCTTGACCATGTGCGCGACCAGCGCCTCGCAGATCAGGCTGTCGTTCTGCGTCGTCTTGAAGACCCAGCGCTTCTGGTCCGTCATCGGGATCACGACGGCGGTGGTGCCGACCGGCGCCAGCATCGGCGTCTTCGCCTCGGCGACAAACTGCAGCGCCGCCATCGAGTTCGGTGAGCCTGACGGCCCGATGATCGCGTCGACGTTGTCGGTCAGCAGCTTCTTGATCAGCGCGACCGTCTGTGACGAATCGGAGGCATCGTCGAGTACGGTGTATTCCACGTCCAACCCGCCGATCTTCTTCGGCAGCAGCGCGGCGGAGTTCTTCTGCGGGATGCCGACGGCGGCGGTCGGCCCGGTGGCCGAAGCGATCACGCCGATCTTCAGCTGCGCATGGGCCAGCGACGTGAGCGCAGCCAGCAGCAGCGCGGCCAGAATGGAACGCGGGTTCATCGAGCTTCCTTTGGGGTTGGAGCGGAGTGATCGCATTCTGGCCCAAGCGGTGTTCGTGTAGGACGGCGTTGACAGCGCAAGGCGCTGCCGGCTCACAGCCGCTCGCGCTCTCGTCTGGTGATGCGCCGCACCGCGGCCGAATATCGTGATGTACCAACAAGACCATCCAGGAACTCCCATGACTCTCGGCACCATCCTCCTGATTCTTCTGATCCTCATGCTGCTCGGCGCGTTGCCCAGCTGGCCTCACAGCAAGTCCTGGGGGTACGGCCCGAGTGGCGCCCTGGGTCTGGTCGTCCTCATCGTGGTGGTGCTGCTGGTGATGGGCAGGATCTGAGCGCGAGCGGCAACGCTTCTTTACTGACTCCCGCGCGGCGGTGGCGGCCGCGCCCGGCGCTATGCTCCGTGAATGAGCCACACTTCCGCCGCGCCGTCCGCCCACCCGAATGAAGACTGCATCCTCGTGCTCCAGGGCGGTGGTGCACTCGGCGCCTACCAGGCCGGCGTGTTTGAATCGCTCAGCAAGGTGTACCGCGAGCCGAACTGGGTCGCCGGCATTTCGATCGGCGCGATCAACGCGGCGCTGATCGCCGGCAACGCGGCGCATTCGCGTGTCGGCCGGCTGCGCGAGTTCTGGGAGCTCGTCAGTTCCTCGCTCGCCGCGCCGACCTGCTCGCAAAGCCCCCCGGCGCGCGAGGGCCTGAACGAAGCCAGCGCGTCGCAGGTGATGCTGTTCGGCGTGCCTGGCTTCTTCAAGCCGCGCTTCCCGCCCGCGCCGTTCCAGCCGCGCGGCACGCTGGAGGCCATCAGCTATTACGACACCGCGCCGCTGAAAAGCACGCTCGAACGGCTGGTCGATTTCGACCGCATCAACTCCGGCCCGGTGCGGCTCTCGGTCGGCGCGGTGAACGTGCGCAACGGCAACTTCGAGTACTTCGACTCGACCAAACAGCGCATCGACGCCCGCCACATCATGGCCAGCGGCGCGCTGCCGCCGGGCTTCGCGCCGGTCGAGATCGACGGCGAGCACTACTGGGACGGTGGGCTGGTCTCCAACACGCCGCTGCAGTACGTGCTCGACCAGACCGGCAAGCACCGCCGGGTCGTGTTCCAGGTCGATCTGTTCGCGGCGCAGGGCGCATTGCCGGCGACGCTGGCCGAGGTCACCGAGCGCGAGAAGGACATCCGCTTTTCGAGCCGGACCCGGCTCAACACCACGAACGAACTCGACCGGCAGGTGATCGCACAGGCCGCGCAGCGCCTGATCGCGAAGCTGCCCGCTTCGCTGCGCGATGACCCCGACGTGCGTGCGCTCTCGAAAGTACGCTGCGAGAGTGGCGTCGATGTCGTGCACCTGATCTACCGCAGCAAACACTACGAGACCCAGTCGAAGGACTACGAGTTCTCGCGCCTGTCGATGCAGGAGCACTGGGACACGGGCCGGGCGGACATGGCGCACACCTTGCATGACCCGCGCTGGATCAAGCACGAGCGCGCGGCGACCGGCGTGCATGTCTTCGATCTGACCTCCGACCACTCGTCCGTCACGCCATGAACATTGACGACGTCAAGCGCGGCGCCTTCGCGATGCCGCTCACCAGCCCGGCCTTCCCGCCGGGGCCGTATCGCTTCAAGAACCGCGAGTTCCTGATCGTCACCTACCGCACCGACCCGGACGCGCTGCGTGCGGTGATCCCCGAGCCGCTGCAGTTCACCGACGCGATCGTCAAGTACGAATTCATTCGCATGCCGGATTCGACCGGCTTTGGCGACTACACCGAATCGGGCCAGGTGATCCCGGTCACGTTCAACGGCATCGCCGGCGGCTACGTGCACTCGATGTACCTGAACGACGAAGCGCCGATCGCCGGCGGGCGCGAGCTGT
>JBDUAG010000362.1:0-4609 GCA_040004785.1 Burkholderiales bacterium
CGTCGCGGCTGGGCTGGTCAGCGCGCGGTTTTCATCGCGTGTTGCGGGTCGCGCGCACCATCGCCGATCTGAACGGCGGGATGTCGATCGGCGGCGCCGAGCTGGGGCAGCGCCGAGCTGGCCGAGGCGATCCAGTACCGGCGCGTGTTCAGGTCATGAAGCCGAGGTCGCGGGTCGTGAAGTTCGCGAGGTTCGGGAACACCGACAGTGCGTCGGTGGCACTGACGCCGAACCACGCCGCGAGCGTCGCGCCGAGCTGATCGACGGCGGTCTCGGGCAACAGGCTGCCATTGCCGATCTGGTTCGGGCTGCTGTCGAAGTTGTTGTTGCTCGCGTTCTTCGCGCCCAGCACCGGGACGTTGCCGTAGATGTCGCCGCCCTTGACGGCACCGCCCATCACGAAGTGGTGCGCGCCCCAGCCGTGGTCGGTGCCGTCACCGTTGCTGGTGAAGGTGCGGCCGAAGTCGCTCGCGGTGAACGCGGTGACCTTGTTCTGCGCCCCCATCGCGGCGAGCGTGGTGTCGAAGTAGCGCATCGCGTGCGCGAGCCGGGCCATCAGGTCGGAGTTGTTGCGGTTTTGCAGGTCGTGCGAATCGAAGCCGCCGATGCTGACGAAGAACACCTGCCGCTTCGCGCCGACGCCTGCCGCGCTGCTGGCGTCGATCATGCGCGCGACCACCTGCAGCTGCTGCGCCAGGCCGTTGACGGCCTTGGCGCCGGTCAGCGGGTTGTCGTACTGGAGCTTCGGGTCGTTCACGGCGTTGTAGATGCCGCTCGCCGGCGCGGTGCCGAACAGCGGGTCGCTCGCGGCCTTCAGTGCGGTGCGCAGCGTGGTCTCGGCATCGATCGAGCGCGCCGAGATGGCGGCGAGGTCGGTCTCGAAGACATGCCCGCCGCGCGTGCCGCTGACCACGCGCTGCAGCGACGCCGCCACGTCGGCCGAGCCGTAGACGCGACCGTTGGTGTCGGCGCCGAGCCGGATCGCGCCGTTGGTGCTGACCTGGTATTGCTGCACCGTCTGCCCGGCGAGCCAGACCGCGTTGCCGGCGGCCGAGATCGAGGTGAAGACCGAGCGGCTGTTCTGCGCCGCGAGCAGGTCGCCGAGGCGCCCGCCCCAGCCGACCGTCGCCCCTTCTGGCTTGAACGACTGCCAGGTGTTCTGCTGGTCGTTGTGCGAGAACAGGCTGGCGGGTCTGGGGAACGAGCTTTGAGCGTACTGCGCCTTCGTCGTCGGCATGACCAGCGGGCCGACGTTGGCGACGATCGCAAGCCGCTTGTCGGTGTTGAACATCGTCTGCAGCGAGCCCATCAACGGGTGCAGCGCGAACGTTTGAGTGCCGCCGCCGGGGGCAGTGCGCGCAGTGGTCGGCACGATCGGCAGCACCCCGCCGAGGCGCGCCGGCGAGCCGGCGGCGGCGGTCCCCACGGCCGCCGTGCCGGCCGCGAGCAGCGCGATCGAATCCGGCGCCTGGTTGCGCACCGCGGTGTAGTTGGTCCAGGAGGCGGTGTCGGTCGGCAGCACCATGTTGAGCGAGTCGTTGCCGCCGAACATGAAGATGCAGACCAGCGCCTTGTAGTCGCTCGCCGACTGGGCCGCGGCCGAGCCGATGGCCGCCATGTTGAGCGCGAGCGGCGCGCCCGCCGCGCCGGCGGCAGAGAGCGCGCCGGCATGGCGCAGAAAGAGGCGGCGAGCGGCATTGTGATGGATGTTCATGTGCTTGGTTCCCAGCGTCACGGCGTCGGTTCGTCTTACTTCTGGATCTGAAACTCGGGCGAGGCCAGCGCGAGCAGCAGCGCCGCATTGACGCGGGTTCGCTTCGCAGCATCGACCGCCGCCTGGTTGCTCGCCGTGGCGTTCAGCACCGGGATCACGATCTTGTCGAGCGTGCCCTGGATCTCGGCCTTCAGCGCCGCCGGCATCGCGCCATACATCAGTTTGGCATTGACGCGATCGACCAGCTCGCCGGTCTTGTCGGCGAGGGCGAGCTCGGCGCTGAAATCGGGCTGCAGGTCGCGGCGGTTGAACACCGTCGTGCCCACCGTGCCGTTGAACGAGCCGACGCCGCTGCTGACGTTGTCGCGCATGTAGTTCACGTAGCCGGCCGCACTGGTCTCGCTGGTGATCTGCATCTCAGGCACCGCGAGGCCGGCCTTGGCCGCCTCGGTGCCCGGCGGCACGTAGCCGGGGCGCCAGAAGTTGAAGACCGACCCGGAGCGCATCGGCGTCTGCCCGAGCTGCGTGCCGGCGTTGTCGGTGTTGCCGACGCGATAGGCGCCGGTGTCCGACGCGAACGGGAAGGCGCGCAGGAAGGCCGAGAGCCGCAGCACCGGCTCGCGCAACTTGCCCCCGGTGGCCGAGACGGCACGCGCCTCGGGGTTCATCAGGATCGCCTTGACGACGGCCTTCATGTCGCCGCGCACGCCGGCGCCGTTGTTGTCGAAGGTCGCGCTCACGGCGCTCACGTATTGCGGGCTCGGATTGCTGGTGACGAGGCGCTGGATCAACTGGCGGCCGATGAACGGGCCGACGTTGGCGTGGCTGGAGAGCGTGTCCAGTGCGACCTTCAGGCTCGCGTCCGGATTGCCCGCGGCCTGCGCCGCAATCGTCACGCCGAGGAACTTCTTCTCGTCGATGCTGTGGTACTGCGGGTAGCCCTGCATCGTCGTGAAGCTGCGGTCGGGGTTCGAGTTGCCGTTGGCCGCGCCGCTGAAGAAACAGCTGTTGTCGGGCCAGTCCGGACAGTTCCAGCTCCAGCCGGTGAAGACCTTGGCCATGCCACCGATGTCGGCCTGTGCGTAGGTATCCACAGGCAGGCCGCCAGTGAGTTGCTCGCTGCCGTCGGCGTTCAGCTGGTGCAGGCCGATCGACATCAGCTGCATGACTTCGCGGCCGTAGTTCTCGTCGGGCACGCGGCCGGTCTTCGGGTCGGCCTTCTGGTTGCGGATCGAGGTCAGGTAGCTGCCCATCATCGGGTGCAGCGACACCGCCTGCAGCAGACTGCGGTAGTCGCCCAGGCCCTTGTCGCCGAGCATGTCGAGATAGGCCGAAACGGCGCGCGGGTTGTCGCCGACGGTGCCGTCCTGCATCGAGATCACGAAGATCTGCGAGAGCGCGAACACGACGCGCTGGCGGAGTTGGTCGTCGCCGGTGATCGCGGCCTTCCAGAAGGCGTTGATCGTGCCGTCCTGGCCGATCGTGCCGGTCGCGGTCACGGCCTTCACGGCGGCGTCCGCGGCCTCCCAGGTGGCGCGCTGCGAGGCCTGCGGCTTGGCGAACTGTTCGTCGATCCAGGCGCTGTAGCCGACGAACATCAGATGATCGACATCGGCATCCGTCGGGCCGAAGGTCGCCTGGGTCAGGAAGCGCGCCGCTTCGGCCTTGCTGGCGGGCATCTCGGCGACCGGCGGCGCGGTGCCGCCACCAGTGCCGCCGCCAGTCGACGTATCCGTCGAGCCGCCACCGCCCCCGCAGGCCGCGAGCAGGAGTGCCAGCGCCGCGGTGCCGCCGAGTGAGTTCTTTTTCATGTTCGCCTCGTCTGCCAATTCACGTCACGACCACATGAACACGCAGCGCGCATGCCAGCGCGTCACCGACAGTGGCCAAACGTGAACTCGCCGATCAACGTGACGGAGTTGGCGACTTCAAGCGAGTCGCCCGTATCGGAACGCGGCCCGCAGCGCCGCTTTTGCGAAGCTTTGCATCCAGTTGTCAGCGGACGCAGCGACGGCGGTGGTTACAGCAGGCTGGCCAGCGAGCGCCGCACCAGCGCTTCGTCCTGCGCGCCGCGCCGCGCCCAGTCCTGCACCTGGTCGTCGCCGATCTTGCCGACGTTGAAGTACGCAGCCTCGGGGTGCGCCAGGTAGAAGCCGCTGACGCTGGCAGCCGGTGTCATCGCCAGGCTCTCGGTCAGGCCCATGCCGATGTCGGCGCAGTCCAGCACGCGGAACATCTCCGCCTTGACGGTGTGGTCAGGGCACGCCGGGTAGCCGGGCGCCGGGCGGATGCCCGAATACTTCTCGGCGATGAGCTCGGCGTTGCTCAGCGTCTCGTCGGCGGCGTAGCCCCAGAACTCTTTGCGGACGCGCTGGTGCATGCGTTCAGCAAAGGCTTCCGCCAGACGATCGGCCAGCGCCTTGAACATGATCGAGCTGTAGTCGTCCAGGTCGTCCATGAACTGCTTGTCCTTCTTCTCGGCGCCGATGCCTGACGTTACCGCGAACAGGCCGATGTGGTCGGCCACGCCCGAGCCCTTGGGGGCGATGAAGTCGGCCAGGCAACGGTTCGGCCGCATCACGCCATCGACCACCGGGCGCACGCTCTGCATGCGCAGGCCGCGCCAGGTCATCAACACTTGCTCCCGCGATTCATCGGTATAGATCTCGATGTCGTCGTCGTTGACCGTGTTGGCCGGGTACAGGCCGATCACGCCGTTCGCGGTCAGCCAGCGGCCTTCGATCGCGCGGCGCAGCAGGCGCTGGCCATCGCTCAACACGCGGCGCGCCGATTCGCCGACGATGTCGTCGGTCAGGATCGCGGGGTACGGGCCGGCCAGATCCCAGGTCTGGAAGAACGGGCCCCAGTCGATGCAGGCGGCGATCTCGGCCAGAT
>JBDUAG010000363.1:0-4596 GCA_040004785.1 Burkholderiales bacterium
CGCAGGACGTCTACATCAACGAGCTGTTCGGCTCGCTCAGCCAGCTCGACGCGGGCGTGACGACGGTGCACGACGTCTCGCAGATCCACCACTCGCCGCAGCACTCGGACGCCGCCATCAAGGGCATCATGGATTCGGGGCGCCGCGCCGCCTTCGGTTATTTCGAGAGCGCCGGTGCGGCGGTGCTGGGCACCAACCCCGCCAACCTGTACCCGAGCGACGCGGTGCGCATCAAGAAGCAGTGGTTCTCGTCGAGCGACCAGTTGGTCACGATGATCATGGGCGGCGAGGTCTACCTGCCGGGTTACGAGAAGGCGTGGAAGATCGGGCGCGAGCTCGGCCTGCAGATCGCGGCGCACATCCTGTCGCCGTTCGGCATCCGCCCGACGCTCGACCTGCTCGCCCAGGGTAAGGGCGGCGACAGCGGCACGCTCGGCCTCGGGCCCGACAACCTGTTCATCCACATGACCGGCATGTCGGACATGGGCTGGGAGAAGGTAAAGGCCGCTGGCGCGCAAGTCTCGCTCGCCGTGCCGATCGAGATGAACATGCGGCACGGCATGCCACCGCTGCTGAAGATGCAGAGCCTCAACATCGAGCCGTCGCTCAGCGTGGACGTCGAGTGCACACTGACGGCCGACTTCTTCACGCAGATGCGCTCGTGCATGAACCTGCAGCGCCTGCTCGTGAACCAGATGATCCTCGACCCGGGCTTCGCCGCGGGCAACGGGTGGCCACCGCAGCTGCCCGGCACACCCGACCCGTTGACGACGCGCGACGTGCTGCGCTACGCCACGATGAATGGCGCGAAGGGCCTGCGGCTGGACCACAAGATCGGTTCACTCACCCCGGGCAAGGAGGCCGACATCATCATCCTCGACGCGAACGCGATCAACGTCGCGCCGCTCAACAGCGTGCCGGGCGCGGTGGTCTCGCTGATGGAGCGCTCCAATGTCGAGACGGTGATCGTTGCCGGCAAGGTGCGCAAATGGAAGGGGCGCTTGCTCGACACCAACCTCGCGCGCCTGCGCACGCAGCTCGAGGATTCACGCGACTACCTCTTCACCGCCGCGGGCATTGCACAGGACGTGTTCCGCTGACCGGGCCGGGGCCTGCAGAAGCCCTGCGGCAAGGCGGGCCTTGAATGCTGCTAGGATGCGCCGCACCTAGGGTTAACCCTTAATTTCGGCCTGCCTTCTCGCGGCCGCACCAAGGCCCGTACCCATGCCCATGCTCGCTCGCCGCTCCACCCGACCCCCACTGCTTCAGACCACCCCCCCAAACCGCCTCAGACCGATCCTCGCGTCGGCCTGGTCGCGCGCGCTCGCACCCCGCTCGAAGCTCAACCTCGCCTTGCAAGGCGGCGGCGCCCATGGCGCGTTCACCTGGGGCGTGCTCGACTCCTTGCTCGAAGACGGGCGACTCCACTTCGAAGGCCTGAGCGGCAGCAGCGCCGGCGCGCTCAATGCCGTGCTGTTCGCCGAAGGTTGGCGCCGCAGCGGGCGCGATGGCGCGCGCCGCGCGCTCGCCGACTTCTGGTCCGCGCTCGGGCAGCAGATACCGTTTGAATACCTCGTCAAGGGCGAGGGCGAGAACATCAGCCTGTCGTCGGCCAGCAAGGTGATGCTGAGGTGGGCCGGGCTGTTCTCGCCCACGCAGCTCAACCCGCTGGGCCACAGCGCGCTGCGCGATCTCCTGAACCGCCACGTCGATTTCGCGCGGCTGCGCAAGAGCAGCCCGTTCAAGCTCTTCATCGGCGCCACGCAGGCGAACACCGGCAAGCTGCGCGTGTTTCGCGAGCACGAAGCCAGTGTCGACGTCCTGCTGGCCTCGACCTGCCTGCCCAAGCTGCACCAGGCCGTGACGATCGACGGTGAGCCCTACTGGGATGGCGCGTACTCGGCCAACCCCGCCGTCTACCCGCTGTTCTACGAGTGCCGATCGCGCGACGTGATGCTGGTGCTTCTGAGCCCGCTGCGGCACGAGAGCGCGCCGCACAGTGCCGAAGAGATCGAGCAGCGCGCGCTGGAGTTGGCGTTCAGCGCCAACCTGATGCGCGAGATGCGCACCTTCCAACAGGCGACCGCGTTCGCACGCTCGGTCTGGCTGCCGACCGGTGGTCTGGAGCGACGCTTGCGCGACATGCGCTTCCACATGATCGACTCGCAAGACCTGGCCAGCATGCAGCGCACCGAGACCAAGCTGATCGCGCACACGCCGTTCCTCGAACTGCTGCACGCGCAAGGCCGCGAACGCGCGCACGCGTGGCTGGCCGAGCACGCGGACGCCGTCGGGCGGCGCGCCACGGTCGACATGAACAGCTGCTTCGGCTGACCGCCTCAGGACAGCCGCTTCACCCCCGGCAGCTCGCACGCGTAGATCTCGTTGCGCAGCGCCGCGATCGCCTCGTAGCGGGTGAACGTGCGGCGCCACACCAGCACCACGCGGCGGGTCGGCGCGGGCTTGGTGAACGGGATGTACTTGATGTGCGGCTGGGTGTCTTTCGGCACGCTCAGGCAAGGCACCACCGTCACGCCCATGCCCGAGGCGACCATGTACTTGATCGTCTCCAGCGATGAGCCTTCGAAGCTCTTGCGGATGCCCTCGGCCTCGCTGCTCGCGAAGCGCGCGTACTCGGGGCAGACCTCGAGCACGTGGTCGCGAAAGCAGTGGCCGGTGCCGAGCAGCAGCATCGTCTCGCTCTTCAGCTCTTCGGTGCTGATGCTCTTGCGCTTCGCGAGCGGGTGCAGCTTCGGCACCGCGGCCATGAACGGCTCGTCGTAGAGCGGCGCGACTGCCAGGCCGGTGTCGGGGAAGGGCTCGGCCATGATCGCGCAATCGAGTTCGCCGTTGCGCAGCATCTCGAGCAACTTCGCGGTGAAGTTCTCCTGCAGCATCAGCGGCATCTGCGGCACATGCTCGATCGCCTGCTTCACCAGATCGGGCAGCAGATAGGGGCCGATCGTGTAGATCACGCCAAGGCGCAGTGGGCCCGAGACCGGGTCCTTGCCGCGCTTGGCGATCTCCTTGATGGCCGCGGCCTGCTCGATCACCGATTGCGCCTGGCGCACGATCTCTTCGCCCAGCTTGGTCACGCTGACCTCGTTCGCGCCGCGCTCGAAGAGCTTCACATCAAGCTCTTCCTCGAGCTTCTTGATCGAGACGCTCAAGGTCGGCTGCGACACGAAGCAGGCTTCGGCGGCGCGGCCAAAGTGGCGCTCGCGCGCGACGGCGACGATGTAGCGAAGTTCGGTGAGCGTCATGGCCTCATTCTCTTTGCATTTCACGCCTTGAGGTAGTCGGACCGGCCGCCGAGCCAGCGCGTGACGTGATCGAGCGCGACTTGGGGGTGGCGTTCCAAGAGCAGCGTCGCCGCGCCGCGCGCCTGGTGCACGAGCGCTTCGTCGAGCACGAGGTCGGCAAAGCGCAGCAGCGGCGCGCCCGATTGGCGCGCCCCGAGAAACTCGCCCGGGCCGCGAATCTCCAGATCGCGGCGCGCGATCTCGAAACCATCGGCCGTTTCGAGCATCGCCTTCAGCCGCGCCTTGCCGCTGTCCGACAAGGGCGTGGCGTACAGCAGCACGCACACGCTCGCCACCGCGCCGCGGCCGACGCGCCCACGCAGCTGATGCAGTTGCGACAGGCCGAAGCGCTCGGCGTGCTCGATCACCATCAGCGAGGCGTTCGGCACGTCGACCCCGACCTCGATCACCGTGGTCGCGACCAGCACCGCCATCTCGCCCGACGTGAACCGCGCCATCACCGCGGCCTTCTCCACGGCCTTCATGCGGCCGTGCAGCAGGCCGACGATGCGGCCCGGCAGCGCGCCGGTGAGGTGCGCGTGGGTCTCGGTCGCGTTCTGCAGATCGAGCGTCTCGCTCTCCTCGATCAGCGGGCAGACCCAGTAGACCTGCTGGCCCTGCGCGACCGCATCGCGGATGCGCCCGATCACTGCCTCGCGCTTCGAGTCGGCGAACAGCTTCGTGACGACCGGCGTGCGGCCCGGCGGCAGCTCGTCGATCGTGCTGACGTCGAGGTCGGCGAACAGCGTCATCGCCAGCGTGCGCGGGATCGGCGTCGCGCTCATCATCAGCGTGTGCGGCTCGATCGCGGCGCGCGCCAGCTTCTCGCGCAGCGCGAGGCGCTGCTGCACGCCGAAGCGGTGCTGCTCGTCGATGATCGCCAGGCCCAGCTTCTTGAACTGGACCTGGTCCTGGATCACCGCATGCGTGCCGACGACCAGCATCGCTTCACCCGACGCGACTTGCTCCAGCATCACCGAACGCGCCTTGCCCTTGCGGCTTCCGGTCAGCCACGCCACCGTCAGCCCGAGCGGCGCGAGCCAGCCGACGAGCTTGCGCAAATGCTGCTCGGCGAGGATCTCGGTCGGCGCCATCAGCGCACATTGCCAGCCGGCGCTGATCGCGACCGTGGCGGCGAGCGCGGCGACCACCGTCTTGCCGGAGCCGACGTCGCCTTGCAGCAGGCGGTGCATCGGCACCTCGCGCTGCAGGTCGCGCGCGATCTCCTCGACGACCCGACGCTGCGCCGCGGTGAGCGCGAACGGCAGCGCCGCGAGCAGCTTCTCCTGCAGGC
>JBDUAG010000364.1:0-4592 GCA_040004785.1 Burkholderiales bacterium
TTCTTGACCTCGGGCAGGATGCCCTTGCCGCCGCTCTTCATGAAGATCGGCATCATCGACTCGAGGTTCGCACCGGCCGAGAACACGTCGTCGGGCGACCAGATCACCAGGCCCTTGTACTTGGCTTCGGCGATCTCGATGGCCTTCAACAGGCCCAGCGTCACGTTCTCGCTGATCAGGTGCAGCTTCGCGGTGATGCTGGCGATCAGCACCTCGCCATCGAGCGACCAGACGCGCACTTCCTCGTTCTTGAACTCTTCGGTGCCCGAGGTCAGCGGTGCCGCGGCGCCGGCGCCCAGCACCGATTCACGGAAGGCCTGGCGCTGGTACACCGGCAACGTGCTCGGTGCGACCCAGCGTGCGTGCGCGGCGCTCCACGACCCTTCGGCGTGGTGCACGCCGCCGTTCGCGGCGACCGGGCCATCGAACACCCAGGCCGGCAGCGGGGCGCTGCTGAGCGCCTTGCCGGCATCGATGTCTTCCTTGACCCACTGCGCGACCTGCGTCCAGCCTGCCGCCTGCCACAGTTCGAACGGGCCTTGGCTGACACCGAAGCCCCAGCGCATCGCGAAGTCCACGTCGCGCGCGCTCTCGGCGATGTCGGCGAGGTGCACCGCGGCATAGTGGAAACTGTCGCGCAGGATCGCCCACAGGAACTGCGCCTGCGGGTTCTTCGACTCGCGCAACAGCTTCAGGCGCTCGGCCGGCGCCTTCTTCAGGATGCGCGCGACGATCTCGTCGGCCTTGTCGCCGCCAGCCACATACGTGCCGCTGGCGGGGTCGAGGCGCTGGATGTCCTTGCCCACCTTCTTGTAGAAACCGGCACCGCTCTTCTGGCCCAGCGCGCCCTGCTCGATCAGTTTCGCGAGCACCGGTGGTGTCGCGTAGCTGGCGTAGAACGGATCATCCTTCAGGTTGTCCTGCAGCGTCTTGATGACGTGCGACATCGTGTCCAGACCGACCACGTCGGCGGTGCGGAAGGTGCCGCTCGATGCACGGCCGAGCTTCTTGCCGGTCAGGTCGTCGACGACGTCGTAGGTGAGGCCGAAGGTCTCGGCTTCCTTCATCGTCGCCAGCATGCCGGCGATGCCGACGCGGTTGGCGACGAAGTTCGGCGTGTCCATCGCGCGCACGACGCTCTTGCCGAGCGCGGTCGTCACGAAGGCTTCGAGCTGGTCGAGGATCTCGGGCCGGGTCGTCGGTGTGTTGATCAGCTCGACCAGCGCCATGTAGCGCGGCGGGTTGAAGAAGTGGATGCCGCAGAAGCGCGGCTTGATTTCCTCGGGCAGCACTTCGGAGAGCTTCGTGATCGAGAGCCCCGAGGTGTTGCTCGCGACTATTGCGTGCGGCGCCACCGCCGGCGCAATCTTTTGATAGAGCGCCAGCTTCCAGTCCATGCGCTCGGCGATGGCCTCGATGATCAGGTCGCAGGACTGAAGAAGATCGAGGTGTTCTTCGTAGTTGGCCGGCTGGATCAGCGCGGCATCCTCGGCGACGCCGAGCGGAGCCGGCTTCAACTTCTTCAGCCCTTCGACGGCCTTCGTGACGATGCCGTTCTTCGGGCCTTCCTTCGCCGGCAGATCGAACAGGATCACGGGGATCTTGCAGTTGACGAGGTGGGCGGCGATCTGCGCGCCCATCACGCCGGCGCCGAGCACGGCCACCTTGCGCACGGGGAATCGATTCATGGTCACTCCTTCGCGTTACTCGACGCGGATCCAGGTCTGGTTGCGGTAGAACGGGCCGATGAAGCCGCGCACTTCGAGGGTCTTGCCGCCATCGACCGGCGTCAGGCGCACCTTGTAGGTCTTGCCGTTGTTCGGGTCGAGGATTTCGCCGCCGTCCCATTTCGCCTTGTCGTCGGCGTTTTGCTTCACGCCCTTGATGATGGTCATGCCGAGGATGGGCTTGTCCTTGCGGTCGTCGCTGCACTTCTCGCAGACCGCGTCCGGCTTGGTCGCGGGATCGAGCAGCTTCTCGATCTTGCCGCTGAGAACGCCGCCGGTGTCGACGATGCGGATCAGCGATTTCTCCTTCTTGGTCTCGTCGTCGATGTTCTTCCACAGCCCGGCCGGCGTGGCCTGCGCGTGGGCGATCGAAGCGAACAGGCCGAAGCCGAGCGCGGCGACAAGGGGTTTCGCAATGTGAATCATGGGTTGTCTCCCTTATTGGATTCTTGGGTCAGAACAGCGCTTCTTCCATCTCCATCAGCGGCGCCGAGCCGGCACGCGCGGTGCGGATCAGCATCGCGGTTTCGGGCAGCAGCTTGGCGAAGTAGAAGCGCGCGGTGATCAGCTTGGCCTTGTAGAAGGGATCGCCGCCATCCACCTTCGCGAGCGCGACCTTGGCCATGCGGGCCCAGAAGTATGCGAACACCAGGTGGCCGCAGACGCGCAGGTAATCGACCGCGGCCGCGCCCACTTCGTCGGGGTTCTTGAAGGCCTTCATGCCAATCTCGGTGGTGAGCTTGGTGACCTTGTCGCCGAGTTCGGCGAGCGGGTTGATGAACTCCTGCATGTCTTCGCTGGTGCCTTCGTCCTCGACGAACTGAGCGACGAGCCTGCCGAACTTCTTCAGCTTCGCCCCGTTGTCGCCGAGCACCTTGCGGCCCAGCAGGTCGAGCGACTGGATCGTGTTCGTGCCTTCGTAGATCATGTTGATGCGCGAGTCGCGCACGAACTGCTCCATGCCCCACTCGCGGATGTAGCCGTGGCCGCCGAACACCTGCAGGCAGTGCGAGGTCGCGATCCAGGCGTTGTCGGTGAAGAAGGCCTTCACGATCGGCGTGACCAGCGCGACCATGTCGGCGCATTCGGCGCGCACGGCGGCGTCGTCGGTCGCGAGTTCCTTGTCGATCTGCAGCGTCGTCCACATCACCAGCGCGCGTCCGCCTTCCGCGTAAGCGCGCGCGGTCAGCAGCATCTTGCGCACATCGGGGTGAACAATGATGGTGTCGGCGGGCTTGTCGGGGTTCTTCGGGCCGGACAGCGAGCGCATCTGGATGCGGTCCTTCGCGTAGGCCACTGCATTCTGGTAGGCCACTTCGGTCAGGCCCAGCGACTGCATGCCCACGCCCAGGCGCGCCGCGTTCATCATCACAAACATCGCCGCCAGTCCCTTGTGAGGCTGGCCGACCAGTGTTCCGACTGCGCCGTCGAGGTTCAATTGCGCGGTGGCGTTGCCGTGAATTCCCATCTTGTGTTCGAGCCCGCCGCAGAAGATCGGGTTGCGGCTGCCGAGTGTGCCGTCGGCGTTGACCATGAACTTCGGCACCACGAACAGCGAAATGCCCTTCGAGCCCGCAGGCGCATCCGGCAGGCGCGCGAGCACGAGGTGGATGATGTTCTCGGCCAGGTCGTGCTCGCCGGCCGAGATGAAGATCTTGTTGCCGGTGATCCTGTAGCTGCCGTCTGCCTGGGGTTCGGCCTTGCTGCGCAGTAAGCCGAGGTCGGTGCCGCAGTGCGATTCGGTCAGGCACATCGTGCCGGTCCAGTGGCCGCTGGTCAGCTTCGGGAGGTACATCGCCTTCTGTTCGTCGGAGCCGTGTGCATGCAGCGCCTCGTAGGCGCCGTGCGAGAGGCCGGGGTACATCGTCCAGGCCTGGTTCGCCGAGTTCATCATCTCGTACATGCACTGGTTCATCACCAGCGGCAGGCCCTGGCCGCCGTAGGCCGGGTCGCAGCTCAGCGCCGGCCAGCCGCCCTCGACATAGGTCGCGTAGGCTTCCTTGAAACCGGTCGGTGCCTTGACCTCGTGCGTGACCTTGTCGAGCATGCAGCCCTCTTCGTCGCCGCTCTGGTTGATCGGCGCGAGCACGTTGGCGGCGAACTTGCCGCCCTCTTCGATCACTGCATTGATGGTGTCGGCATCGACGTCGGCGTGCCGGGGCAGCGCCTTCAGTTCATCGACGACGTTGAGCACCTCGTGCATCACGAACTGCATGTCGCGCAGCGGCGGCGTGTACTGGGGCATGGGAACTCCTGAAGGGTGAAATCAAACGGGGTTGGCGCTGCGCTTGCGGCGCGCCGGGGCGGCGGCGGTGCTTGCGACACTCGGCGCCGCGGCGATGTAGTGGGACAGCACGTTCTGGAAGCCGGCGCGGGCGCGCGCGTCGGCGCCGGGGCGGCGCAGGAAGCGCGCATCGTGATGCAGGGCCAGGATCAGGCCGTGGACCTCGAACAGCATCTGCTGCGGGTCGGTGTCGGCGCGCAGATGCCCTTCCGCTATCGCCTGGCGGATTGCGCGCTCCAGCGCGGCGTGCCATGTCTGCACCATGCTGACGAGCGCATCGCGCACCGGGCCGGGCCGGTCGTCGAACTCGACCGCGCCGCTGATGTAGATGCAGCCGGCGTCGATCTCGATCGAGACGCGCTTGAACCACAGGTCGTACATCGCGCGCAGCCGAGGCAGGCCGCGCGGTGCTGCCATCGACGGCTCGAAGATCTCGGCTTCGAACTTCGCGTGGTACTCGCGCACCACCGAGATCTGCAACTCCTCGCGCGAGCCGAAGTGCGCGAACACGCCCGACTTGCTCATTTGCGTGACCTCGGCCAGCGCGCCGATCGACAGGCCTTCGAGCCCCATGTGCGAGG
>JBDUAG010000019.1:0-15572 GCA_040004785.1 Burkholderiales bacterium
CTGATGGACAAGCTGCGCGCCAAGTACGGCGACGGCGGCCTGCTGCATTACGGCCAGGGCAAGTGGTACCCGGGCGAGCAGTTGCCGCGCTGGTCGCTGAACCTGTTCTGGCGCAAGGACCGCGAGCCGGTCTGGACGCACCCCGAGTTGTTCGCCGACGAGAAGAAGGACTACGGCGCCACCGAGGCGCATGCGCACCGCTTTCTGGCCGGTGTGGCAAAGCGCCTCGGCCTGAATCCGCAGTACGTGTTCCCGGCCCATGAAGACACCTGGTACTACCTCTGGCGCGAGCGCAAACTGCCGACCAACGTCGATCCGTTCGACGCGCGGCTGGCCGATCCGCTGGAGCGCGACCGCATCTGCAAGATCTTCACGCAGGGCCTGGACAAGGTCGTCGGGCATGTGCTGCCGGTCGCGCGCAATCCGGCCGGCACGCCACGCTGGCAGTCGGGTTCGTGGTTTCTGCGCGCCGAACGCTGCTACCTGATCCCGGGCGACTCGGCGATGGGCTACCGGTTGCCGCTGGATTCGCAGCCCTGGGCCAAGGACACCGACCTGCCATGGGTCTATCCACCCGACCAGACCCAGCCCTTTGCGCCGCTGCCGGCGTATCGCCGGATGCGGTTCGCGAACATGGCCAGCGAGGGCGCCGCGGGCGCTGCGGCGCCTGCGACCGGTGGCAACGGGCAACCTGGCAGCTTCGCCGATCGTTCGCGCGTGGCGCTCAACGGCGACGCCAAGAACGGCGCTGCTCAGCCGCTCGTCGCGAGCCGCGCGCCGGCGAGTTTCGAGTCCGCTGCGTTCGTCACGCGCACCGCGATCAGCGCCGAGCCGCGCGGCGGCAGGCTCTACATCTTCATGCCGCCCGCGACCGCGCTGGAGGACTACCTCGAGATCGTCTGCGCCGTCGAAGACACCGCGCTCGAGATGAAGATGCCGGTCATCCTCGAAGGCTACGAGCCGCCGAAGGATCCGCGCCTGGCGCTGCTGCGCGTCACGCCCGATCCGGGCGTGATCGAGGTCAACGTCCACCCGGCGCACAGCTGGGGCGAACTGGTCGAGCAGGCCACGCACCTCTACCAGGCGGCGCACGAGACGCGCCTCTCGACCGAGAAGTTCATGCTCGACGGCCGTCACACCGGCACCGGCGGCGGCAACCACTTCGTGCTCGGTGGGGCGACGGTCGCCGACTCCCCGTTCCTGCGCCGGCCGGATCTGCTCGCGAGCATGGTCGCGTACTGGCACAACCACCCGTCGCTGAGCTATCTGTTCTCGGGCCTGTTCGTCGGCCCGACGAGTCAGGCACCGCGCGTCGACGAGGCGCGCAACGATTCCGTCTACGAGATCGAGATCGCTTTCGCCGAACTCAAGCGCATCACCACCGAGAACGGCCAGGTGCCGCCGTGGCTGGTCGATCGGCTGATGCGCAACCTGCTGATCGACGTGTCGGGCAACACCCACCGTGCCGAGTTCTGCATCGACAAGCTGTACTCGCCGGACGGCCCGACCGGCCGCCTCGGCCTGCTCGAGATGCGTGCCTTCGAGATGCCGCCGCACGCGCGCATGAGCCTGACGCAGCAACTGCTGATGCGCGCGCTCGTGTCGCGCTTCTGGAAACAGCCGTACCGCCCCGAGCGCCTGAAGCGCTGGGGCACCGAGTTGCACGACCGCTTCATGCTGCCGCACTTCATCTGGCAAGACCTCTCCGACGTGGTCGAGGAGCTGAACGCGTTCGGCTATCCGGTGCAGCTCGACTGGTTCGCTCCGCACCTGAACTTCCGCTTCCCGAGGCTCGGCGATTTCTCGGCGATGGGCGTGAACGTCGAGGTTCGCCTCGCGCTCGAACCCTGGCACGTGATGGGTGAGGAGGGCGCCGTCGGCGGCACTGCGCGCTTCGTCGATTCGTCGGTCGAGCGCGTGCAGTTCCGCGTCACCGGGCTGGTCGGTGACCGCCATGTGCTGACCTGCAACGGCCGCGTCATTCCGCTGCAGCCGACCGGCAAGGTTGGCGAGTTCGTCGGCGCGGTGCGCTATCGCGCCTGGAACCCGCCGAGCGCATTGCACCCGAGCATCGACGTGCACGCGCCGCTCGTGATCGACCTGGTGGACACCTGGATGAGCCGCTCGATGGGCGGTTGCCAGTACCACGTCGCGCACCCAGGCGGCCGCAGCTATGACACCTTCCCGGTCAACGCCTACGAGGCCGAGGCGCGTCGCCTCGGCCGGTTCTTCCGCACCGGGCACACGCCGGGGCACGTGAAGGTCGGCAAGGAAGAACGCAACCCGAACTTCCCGTTCACGCTCGATCTGCGCCGCGCCGCGGCGACCTGATCGGTCGACGACTGTGGTTTTCCCCCTGCATCGAGGGGGAGCCCGTGTTCTTCGCGCCACGCGGCGCGACGACAATCACGTGCCGTGATGTGTGACGCCGAACACCGATGCTGAGAGACCTGCTCGCCGACTATGCCGTGCCCGCCAGCCGCTTCGACGAGCTGCTCGCGGCGCCGGGGCTGCCGCGCGCGCACTGGGACGCATTTCTGCGCGCGCTCGCGTCGCGCGCCGGCCTGAAGATCGGCGACACGCTCTCGATGATGGAGCGCGAGATCCGCGAGAACGGCATCACCTACAACGTCTACGCCGACCCGCAGGGCGCCGATCGCCCGTGGGAAGTCGATCCGCTGCCATTGCTGCTCTCGACCGACGAATGGGCCGGCATCGAGGCCGGCATCGCGCAGCGCGCCGATCTGCTCAACCGCGTGCTCGGCGACATCTACGGCCCGCAGACGCTGCTGCGCAGTGGCGCCATTCCCGCACCGGTGATCTTCGGCCACGGCGGCTTCCTGCGACCGGCGCACGCGATCAGGCCGGCCGGCGGCGTGAACCTGTTCCAGTACGCGGCCGATCTGGCGCGTGCACCGGATGGCAGCTGGTGGGTCGTCAACGACCGCACGCAGGCGCCTTCGGGCGCGGGCTATGCGTTGGAGAACCGGCTCGTCGTCTCGCGCGTGTTCCCGCAGATGTTCAGCGACCTGAACGTGCAGCACCTCGCATCGTATTTCGCCGCGGTGCGCGACTCGCTGCTGCACTGGGCGCCCAAGCCCGCCGCGGGCGATCACGCCGGCCCGCCGCTGGCCGTGCTGCTGACGCCCGGCCCGTACAACGAGACCTACTTCGAGCACGCGCTGATGGCGCGCTACCTCGGCTTTCCGCTGGTCGAGGGCAGCGACCTCACGGTGCGCAACGGCTGCGTCTGGATGAAGACGATCGAGGGCCTGAAGCGCGTCCACGCGATCCTGCGCCGCCAGGACGACGACTATTGCGATCCGCTGGAGCTGCGCTCCGACTCCGCGCTCGGCGTCGCCGGCCTGACCGATTGCGCGCGCCGCGGCACGGTGTTCATCGGCAACTCGCTCGGCTCCGGTGTGATCGAGTCCGGCGCCTTGCTCGGCTACCTGCCGAAGCTCTCGGAGCAACTGCTCGGCGAGCCGCTGAAGCTGCCGTCGGTCGCGACCTGGTGGCTGGGCGAGCCGGCCGCGTTCGACGACGCCTGGAAGCGCCTCGACAAGCTGCTGATCAAGCCGCTCGAACGCTCGTTCCGCGAACCCGCGCACTTCGGCGCTGACCTGACGCACGATGAGCGCATCCTGCTGCGTGCGAAGGTCGCGGCCCGGCCGCAGCGCTACGTGGCGCAGGAGTGGGTGCATGTCTCGCAGGCGCCAGTGCTCGAGCGCGGCATCGCCAAGACGCTGACACGCGGCGCACCCGACACGCTCGCGCCACGGGCAGTGGGCCTGCGCGTCTTCGCGGTCGCCACGCCCGACGGATACCGAGTGATGCCCGGCGGGCTCACGCGTGTCGCGCTGGACGGCGATTCGCGCGTGATCGCGATGCAGCGCGGCGGGCGCTCGAAGGACACCTGGGTGCTGTCGGGCGCGCCGGTCAACGCGTCGTTCTCGCTGCTGTCGACGACCGTCAAGCCCGAAGACCTGGTCGGCTCGCGCGTCAACCTGCCGTCGCGCGCGGCCGAGAACCTGTTCTGGTACGGCCGCTACGGCGAGCGCTGCGACAGCGCGGTGCGCGTGCTGCGCGTCGCGATCGCGGGTGTGCTCGATCACGCGGCCGACCCCTCGGATGGTCTTGCGCCGGCGATCGTGCTCGCGCACAAGCTCGGGCTGATCGACGACACCGACAACGCCAACGTCGCCCTGCTGCGCGCCGCCACACATCCCGAAGAGGCGCTCGCGAACCGGCTGCGCCAGCTCTCGCGCGCCGCGTTCAACCTGCGCGATCGCATGTCGGCCGACAACTGGCGCACGCTGAACCAGCTCGCCGCCGATCCGGTGTTCCAGCGCGGCGCCGCGTTGCCGCTGGCGCTCAGCTGGCTCGACCGCGCGGTGACGTCGATGGTGACGCTCTCGGGCTTCGTGCTCGATGGCATGACGCGCGGCGCCGGCTGGCGCTTCCTGTCGATCGGCCGGCGCATCGAGCGGCTGACCAACCTTTGCGCGGCGCTGCAGGTGGCCACGCAGGAGGGCCGCGCGCACGGCCTCGACTGGCTGCTCGACCTGACTGATTCGACCGGCACCTACCGCGCGCGCTACCTGGTCGCGCCCGAGTGGCTGCCGGTGCTCGACATCCTCGTGCGCGACGACACCAACCCGCGCTCGCTCGCGTTCCAGGTCAAGGGCCTGGCCGAATACGTCGCCAAGCTCGAACTCGGGCACGGCCGTTTCGCGAGCGATGTGCTCGGACCGGCCCAGGCCGCGCTGCGCGATCTGGGCGCGCACGACCTGCACCCTGAAAGCGAGGCGCTGGCGGCGCTGCTCGAGCAGCTGCGCAAATGCGCCGGCACGGTGTCGGACGAGTTGACGCTGAAGTTCTTCTCGCACGCGGAATCGCGCAGCGTCTTGTCGCTGGTGGCTTGAAAATGACGATCGACCGCTACACCGTCCAGCACGAGACGCGCTACGCGTACACCGCGCCGGTGTCGCAATCGTGGCAGCTCGCGCGCCTGACGCCGCGCATGCTGCCGTGGCAGCGCCTGTTGTCGCACTCGCTGCAGATCGACCCGCCTGTGGACGAGCGCCGCGACGAGCTCGACAGCTTCGGCAACCTCGTCACCCACTTCGCGCTGCATGGTGCGCACCGGATGCTCCGGGTGAGGATGGAGTGCCTGATCGAGGTCACGCCACGGCCGAGCGTCGAAGCCGGCGTGCAGAGTCAGTCGCAGGGCATGAGCGGCATGTTCCAGTCGCAAGGCGCCGAGCACGCGCCGCTGAGCTGGGAGGGCGTGCGCGAGGCGGTCCGGCGTGAGCCGCAGCAGGACGATCTGGTGCCCGCCAGCATGTGCGAGCCGACGCCGCTGGTGCCGCTGTCAGAGGGGGCGCGCCACTACGCGAGCAAGTCCTTCGGCCGCGGCCGGCCGTGGTTCGACGCGGTGCTGGAGGTGATGCACCGCATTCACGACGACTTCGAGTTCGAGTCGGGGGCGACCACCGTCAGCACCTCGGTCGACGAGGTGCTGTACCAACGCCGCGGCGTCTGCCAGGACTTCGCGCATCTGATGCTCGCCTGCCTGCGCGGCATGGGGTTGTCGGCGCGCTATGTGTCGGGCTACCTGCTGACCGACCCGCCGCCCGGTGTGCCGCGGTTGATGGGCGCGGACGCCTCGCATGCGTGGGTCGCGGCCTATTCGCCGCAGCACGGCTGGGTCGAGTTCGACCCGACCAACGACCAGCTCGCCGACACGCGCTACATCACACTCACCTGGGGCGCGGACTTCGCCGACGTGGTGCCGCTGCGCGGCGTGATCCTCGGCGGCGGCGAGCAGCAGCTGGACGTCGAAGTGAGCGTGATGCCGGCCTGAGAGGCTGAGGGCGCAGACCCCCGTCCGGGGGTGACGCTTCCAGGGGGCCGTCGCTCCGCCTTTGTCGGGATGGCCGCGCGAGCCCGCTGTCGCAACACTCTGTCTCGTCAAACGACGCATCAGGAGGAGACAGACATGGCCCGCTTTCACTTCAATTCACGCCCCGCGCTGGCTGGACGCACCGCGCATCCGATGGCCTCGCAGCGCACGCTGAGGGCCTTGCATCTGGCGGACGCTGCCAACGACACCGCGGCCGACGACGAGCCACTCCGCGGCCCTGGCTGGTTCGATTCGAGCTGGGATCTGGTGTGCGGCCTCGAGGTGCGCGAAGCCGCGCCGTCGGACACGCCGCTGAACGACTGGCTCGCCTGGTGCCTGAAGGCGGCAGCCGAAGACTCAGCTGCCGCCCAGCGCCACGAAGAGCCAGGCGCGCGCCTTGTCCCAGCGCCGCCGCACGGTGCGCTCGGCGACGCCGAGCAGCTCGGCGATCTCGGTCTCACTGTAGCCGCCGAAGTAGCGCATCTCGACGAGTTCAGCCAGTTCGGGATCGACGGCCTCGAGCTCGTGTAGCGCGTCGTTGACCCGCATCAGCTCGCCGCCCGCGTCGTCGCCCATGGCCTGCACCGAGTCCGCGCCACTCAACGTGACGTGTTCGGCACCGCCGCCGCGGCGTTCGGCCAGGTGCTCGCGGGCGCTGTCGATGATGATGTTGCGCATCGTCTTCGCGGCGTAGGCGAAGAAATGGCGCCGGTCTTCGAGACGCAGCCCCTGCGCACCAACCAGCCGGACGAAGCTCTCGTGGACCAGCATCGTCGTGTTCATGCCGTCGCCGCGGCCTTGCTGCCACAGCCGGGCGCGCGCCACGCGCTTCAGGTCGGGGTAGAGCGAGGCATAGACCGAATCGAGCGCGGCGCGATCGCCCACCGCGGCCTGATGCAGCAACCGGGTGATCTCGGGCAAGGCATCGGGCAAAGTCGAGGGCGGAGGCGGGCGGGGCGCTTGGGTGTCCATCGGCGGCGAGAGTACCGCCGCATTCTCGGGGCGTCCATCGCGAATCGGAGGGATGCGTCGCCTTATGTGTCTGTCCCAAGGTTGACGGATTGCAGCGCAGCGCCTGCGCTCCTATGCTCCAGACTTCTCGACGCTGACCGACGCGATGAACCGGACCCCGGTGGCCGACTGGCAACAACTGTCTGCACTGTACGAAGCAGCCGATGCGCTCGACCCGGTGTCGCTCGACGCCTGGCTGGCGCGCCTGCGCGTGCAACCGCATCCGTTGCTGAAGCACCTCGAACAGATGCTCGCGGCGCGCGCACAGGTGCAGCACAACGGCTTTCTCGGTGCATTGCCGCCGCTGAAGGCGCCGCCGCCCGAGCCACCCGTGGCGGCGTGGGCCGAGGGCAGCCGCATCGGGCCGTACCGCCTCGCGCGCCACCTCGGCGAGGGCGGCATGGCCGAGGTCTGGATGGCGCAGCGCGACGACGGCGCGTTCCAGCGCACCGTCGCGATCAAGCTCTTGTTCCGCAACGCCGGCAGCAGCGAGCGCGACAGCTTTGCGCAGCGTTTTGCGCGGGAGCGCGACATCCTCGCCTCGCTCGACCACCCGCACATCGCCGGCCTGCACGATGCCGGCGTGACCCCCACCGGCCAGCCCTGGCTGGCCCTCGAATACATCGAGGGCGAAACACTGACGCGCTGGTGCGACACCCAGCGGCTCGGCATCGAGGCGCGCGTGCGCCTGTTCCGTCAGGTGTTGATGGCGGTGCAGCACGCGCATGCCAACCTCGTGATCCACCGTGACCTGAAGCCCGCCAACATCCTCGTCACCGCGCAGGGCGAGGTCCGGTTGCTCGATTTCGGCATTGCCAAGCTGATGGAACCCGAAGGCGGTGCGCTGGTCGAGAGCGAGCTCACGCGCATGGCCGGCCGGCCGATGACGCCGCAGTACGCCGCGCCCGAGCAACTGCTCGGCCAGCCGCTGACGACCGCCTGCGATGTCTACGCGCTCGGCGTCGTGCTCTACGAGTTGCTGTGCGGCGAGCGGCCCTACGAGCTCAAGCTCGATTCGGCCGCGCAGCTGGAGCAATCGATTCTCGACGTCGAGCCGCGCAGCCCGAGCCGGCGCGCGCTGACCGAAGCCGCCGTGCAGGCGCGCGGCACCACCAGCGTGGCGCTGCACAGGGCGCTGGCCAGCGACCTCGACGCGATCGTGCTGCGCGCGCTCGCCAAGCAGCCCGCGCAGCGCTACAGCTCGGCCGAAGCCTTCCGCGCCGACCTCGACCATTGGCTCGCCGGCGAGCCGGTCGAGGCGCGCGTTCCGAGCGCGGCCTACCGGCTGCGCAAGTTCGCGCTGCGCCATCGGCTCGCGGTGGCGCTGAGTGTGGGCGCCGTGCTGTCGCTGATCGGCATCACCGCGGTGGCCGTCGTGATGGGCCTGCAAGCCCGCGAGGATTCGGCCCGCGCCGGCGCGGCGCGCGATTTCATGCTCGGGCTGTTCAAGCGGGCGGACCAGGAGAAGGCGCGCGGGGCGGACATCACAGCGCGGGAGTTGTTGGAGACGGGGCGCAGGGATGTGCTGGTGCGGATGGCAGCGCAGCCGCGGTTGCAGGCGGAGTTGCTGCAGGGCATCGGGACGATTCAAAAGGACATGGGCGAGTACGTGGATGCGGACAGAACCTACGCCCACGCGGCCAAAATCTATGGGCAACTCGGCATGGCGCGGGATGCTGCTCTGACTCTCACGGCGCAAGCCAACGCGCTGATGCGAAAGGGTGACATCGCGCGCGCGAAGACTGTGTTGCAACAGGCGAGAGAGACTCCGGGTTGGTTGCGCGATGACGCGGAGCTGAACGCGAGGGCGAACGAGGTCGATGGTTGGATTGCGTATCTGCAGGGAGATATGCGACTGGCCCAGGTTCTGTTTCTGCAGTGCCACCGGGAGGCACTGGTCGCATTCGGACCGTACAACACAAAGACCATGGATGCGTTGCGGGGTCGGCTGTATGCCGAACAGGAGTCGCATAACTTCGTCGGCGCGTTGCAACTGCTCGAACAGCTTGAGACGACTGCGGCGAAGACAATTGGAGTTGGCGCCCGAGAGTTGGCGGCCTTGGCCATCGAGCGAGCAGACCTGCTGCTGTTCAGTGGTCGCTATAGCGAACTGCTTGATCACGCGGTGATAGCTCGCGCGAAATGTGTTTCGGAACTCGGACCGGACCAGGATGACTGTCGGAAATTGTTGGTCCGCAAGATGAACGTGATGCTTCGATTGGGCATGTCGATGAGTGCGTCGGATGAGCGGGCCTCGCTTGGGGCCATTGCCGACGACAAGAAGTCGCCATCGGCGGCGGCGGAAGCATTGCTTTTGATGTTGAAGCTCGATTCGGAGACGCGTCCAGGAGAGCGTCAGGCGTTGACGTTTGGACGCGTCAAGTCCCTTGTCGAAGCGGCGCCCGAAGCCGCGCTCAGTCGGTATTTGACAACGCGAGCGACGTTGGCGTTGGCCGAGTCGGACCTGCGAGTCGGCGCTGTGACGGATGCGGATCGCTGGATCCAAGGGGCCTGGGTCCGACTGCGGCAGGACGGCGTCGTAATGCCCGCGTCTACGCTTCAAGCGTTCGCGAAATCTCTAGAGGGGATCGCCCTTCTGAGTCACGGGCGTGCGGCCGATGCGCTGGTGACCTTGCGCGTCGCGCGAGACAGTCTTTCGACGCTGGTTGGCGCCGATCATCCATCCACGAGCTTGTACACGTTCAACATGGCACTGGCGCTTGAAGCGCTGGGCCGGTACAAGGACGCACTGGCAGCGGTAGAGGAAGCCGAACCGGCTTTGCGAAAGGCCATGCGGCGTGACGCGCCGACCTATATTCGAGCCAGAGAACTTCAGAGTCGCCTTGAGAAGGCGGTCGCATCGGAAGCAGTTGCTCGACAAGGATCGGGCTCTGCTCGTAGCGGCGTCAGTCGGCAAACGGCCGTAGATTTTTTTAGCTGACAGTGAGGAGAATTCATGAAAGCATCGTTCAAGCTACCGGCTGCCATCGTTCTGTTGAGTGCCCCGCTTGCCGCATATGCCGATAGTGCCCCATCCGGCGGACACATCCTTACCTTCGTGAGCGGCTTCGGCGGAGGCTTCTTCGGTGCGCTGCTCGCGTGCTGGCTTTGCAAGCGTTTCGAGTCGAAGAACGACGCGGATTCAAAAAGATGACTTGACGATCGGTGTGCGGTCGATGCGGCTTGGTCGCATCACTTGGCGCCGTTCCAGGCATTGAGCGTCGCACTTGGGCGACTGCGTGCGGCTGGTTGTGCCCGTTGCTCAAAGAGCGTGGATGGCATCGTCCGCCGCTGACAGTAGGTTGTAAAGAGGAGAACCTTTTGTTGACATGCGCGGTGGGGCGTCTCGACACTGCGGGTGTCGCCGCAGTGCTGCGGAGACTCCTCAATCCCTGTCATGGAGAAGCAATGAAGGCACGAATCGAACTCGCAGTCCTTGTGGTTTTGTCGGGCGCGGCATTGGCGCCGTTAGCGGCTTACGCTCAGCCGTCTTCACCACACATCCTTTATTCGCCGATTCTGAACCTGACGGCCAGTGAGAGCGCTGCGATGGAGATTCTGGCCCAGAGCCCGATGAGGCAGGTCGAGCGCGAGGCGACGACGCAGAAGTCCGTTGCCCCTGTCCGGCAAGTCGGCAGTGTGCCGGCGGAGCGAGACGTCGCTGACCGAGTGACGCCAGTTGTGCCCTGAGAGCGTCGGGCTTCCCCGCGCGCTGTTCAAAGCGAGGAACAGCGTCGCGTTGGGCAGATGCATATCGCTGGGTACACACTTTGCTGAAGAGGTGTGACCGGCATTGCTCGTCGCGGGCCCCAGGTTGCAGAGAAGCAAACGCATTGTTGACGTGCGTGGTTGCACACACCTAAGGATTTGCTGAAAAAGGTCCACGTCAATCACAGCTGACGCGTTGAAGCACGATGAAGCAACAGACCCTTGCCCCGCCGGGCTTGCTTCGACCGCCACTGACGCGCTTTCATTCGGATCGGGCAGTTGAGCCTGTCCGCTCTGCGCTCCGCGTTCCGTCTGTCCCTTTGACCTCGCACGCGCGAGGCAAGGAGGATGCGCATGAACACCCACGACCCCGATTCCATCGAGCCCTGGCACTCACCCGAGCGCGCCTGGGCGCCGCTGATGTGGCTGATCCGCGCTGTGGCGATCGGCCTGGCGACGGCGTTGCTGGTGCCGCTGCTGCAGCTCGTTGTCTGGCTGCCCTGAGCGCACGTCCCGCCGGATCTGTCCGGTTTTTCTTCGAGACCCCGTATTCATGGTCGAGGCACCCGACATCCGGGTGCCATCCACCATCAAGACCGAGGTCCACCATGAGCTATGCCCTGAATCGCATGCCGTTCAACGCCGGCCGCTCCGGCCGCGCGCCCTTTGCGCGCGGCGCGGTGATGCGCGGCTGGGCCGAGCCCGCCAACAGCGCTGCCACAGCGGGCCGCGTGCTTGACAGCGTGCTCGACGAGTGCGGCGCCGGGCAGGCGGCGATGCGCTCGGGCGCGCGCGTCACGATCCTGCGCGACGACCGCTTCGACAACGCGGTGCGCCTGTATCGCGACGGCCACTGGGCGATCGCCTTCGATCACCTGGCCACGCTCGCCGACCAGGACCACGCGCCGGCCGCCCGGCTCGCGCTGCTGATGCTGCGCTATGGCGCGCAGCTGTACGGCGCGAGTTTCGCGGCGCGGCCGACGCAGGTGGCGCGCTGGGCTCAGCGTGTGCTGCGCACCACCTCGCGGGCCACCGCCTCGCCGAGTTCGATGACCGCGAGCGCGTAGTAGCTCGACCAGTTGTAGCGCGTCACCGCGTAGAAGTTGCTGGTGCCGGCCACGTAGCTCGGCGCGGCGTCGCCGTTCTGCAACTCGACGAGCGCGACCTTGCCGATGCCGGTGCCGCTGGCGGCGTCGAGCCGCACATCGGTGGCGAGCGCGGCCGGCTCGATCTGCGCGCCGCGCTCGGCGAACTCGGCCAACGTGAAGCTGGGCAGGATGTCGGGCGCGAGCAGCAGCGCCCGATCGACCGTCTCGACCGGCACCGCGACCTCGAAGCGCGTCGGCAACCCGCGCCGCCAGCCGAACTCGGCGAGGTAGTGCGCGACGCTGCCGATCACGTCGGCCGGGCTTCGCGCCAAGTCGACGTGGCCGTCGCCATCCATGTCGACCGCATACTTGTTGAAGCTCGACGGCATGAACTGCGGCATGCCCATCGCACCGGCAAAGCTGCCCTTCAGCTGCAGCGGGTCGGTGCCTTCGCTCTGGCACAGCACGAAGAAATTCTCGAGCTCGTCGCGGAAGAACGCGCTGCGGTCCTTGCGCCCGGCGGGGAAGTCGAACGCGAGCGTGGCGAGCGCGTCGATGACCCGGAAGTTGCCCATCTGCTGGCCGTAGATGGTCTCGACGCCGACGATGCCGACGACGATCTCGGGCGGCACGCCGTAGACCTCTTCGGCCTGCCTCAGCCACTTCTCGTTGGCGCGCCAGAAGGCGACACCGGCCTTGATTCTCACCGGCTCGACGAAGCGGCTGCGGTACGCGGCCCAGTTCTTCGCGGTGCCGGCCGGCGGCGGCATGATGAACTTCGCGACGCTCGGGATGAAGCGCGCGCGCTGCAACGCGCCCTGAACCCACACGGCATCAAGGCCACGGCGCTCGGCGAGATCGGCGCCGAACGCCACCACGTCCTCGCGGCTGCCGTAGGTGACGATGTCGGGCGCTTCATCGGCCTGGCGCTTTGCGGCGAAGGCCAGGGGGGCGCTGCACAGCAGCAGGGCGCAGAGCAGGGCGGGCAGGCGAAGGGAGCGTTGAGTCATCGCCCCGATTATCGAGCCGGCCGCAGTGCGCGCGCGCCGGAGACGAACGCGCGCGTCAGTGCGGGATCGGGGCGTGCGATCGTCACGCGGCTGTAGCGCTGGCGCTCGAGTGCGTCGAGCAGCGCGGCGAGCGGTTCGCCCTGCGCACCGTAGCGCCCGCGCAGGCGCACAGCGAGGGCGCGTGGCGCCTCGTGCGCGGCGCTTTCAAGGCCAAGGCCGCGCAGCGCCTCGCGCAGGCGCTCCATCTGGCGCATCCACGGGTCGACGCGGCGGTTGTCCCACCAGGCCCAGGCGGCGCCTGCGAGCGCGAGCGAGCTGAGCGCACCGATCAGCAGCTTGGCCAGGTCCTCCCAGCTCGGTGACTCGACACCGAGGCTTTTCAGCACGTCGATTTGCTGGCCGCGCGAGTAGTTGAGCACCCACTGGTTCCAGCGGTTGTTGACGGCTTCCCAGCCGGCTCGCAGCGACGCCAGCAGCTCGGGGCTGACGTTGCTGAGCGCGCCGGCGACCAGCCCCGGCGGCGGTGCAAGGCGGCTGCCGCGGTCGATGCGGTTGGGCGCGACAGCGGCGGTCGGATCGGCGCGCACCCACCCGGTGCCGGCCTCCCAGTACTCGGCCCAGGCGTGGGCCGAACTCTGGCGCACCGCGTAGTAGCCGTCGATCGGTGTCTCGTCGGTGCCCTGGTATCCGGTGACGACGCGCGCCGGCACGTCGAGCGCCCGCATGATGACGACGAACGCCGAGGCGAAGTGCTCGCAGAACCCTTCACGCCGATCGAACCAGAATTCGTCCACCGCGTCGCGCCCGTACTCGCCGGGCGCCACGGTGTAGCTGTAGCCCTGGGTGCGGATGTGGTTCATCAGCGCCGCGGCCAGCACGCGCGGGCCTGCGGTGGCGAACGCCGACTGGCGGCGCATCGCGGCGGCCCAGGCCAGCGTGCGTGGGTTGAAGCTTGCAGGCAGTTCGACCGCTTCGCGCAAGCCCGGCGTGCTGGCGCGTGGGCCATGGCTGAACTGCGTCCAGGCCTCGGCCCGGAAGCGCAGCCGCTCGATCACCGGGCGCTCGGCGACCCACTGCAGATCGGGCAGCGAGAACACGCGGTAGCCTTCGATGTCGGGGGTTTCGCCGGTGGCTTCGAGCAGCGGCAATGAGGTGATGCGCAGCGGCTCCAGCGTCATCTCGTAGCGCACCGGCGTGCCGCGCACGCGCAGCTCGCTGGGGGCGCGCAGCGAAGCGAAACTGTCGAAGTTCGCGACCCGCCATTCCAGCCCGTCGAAGCGCGTCAGCACCGGGCCGCGAAAGTACATCTCCGCGGGCTTCGGTACCGCGCCGTCGAAGCGCACCCGCAACGCGACGCCGTCGTCGCGTGCGAACTCGGCCACCGAGCCCATGCGCATCGTGTTCGACAGGCCGGTCTTGGCCAGACCGTCGTTCGGCACGCCCCAGAGCGGCCCGATGCGCGGGAACAGCACGAACATCAGCGCCATGATCGGCGCGCCCCACAGTGCCGTGCGCGCGGCGAGCGTGCTCGCCTGACGCAGGCTCGGCTGACCGACCGGCATGTGGACCAGCACCAGCGCCGTCAGCAGGCCCCAGACCGACACCAGCATCGCGAGCGCGACCAGCAGCGACTGCGAGTAGAGGAAGTGCGTCAGCACGATGAAGAAGCCGAGGAAGAACACCACGAAGGCATCGCGCCGTGCGCGCAGCTCCAGTGTCTTGAGCGCCATCAGCACGACGACCATCGTGATCCCAGGCTCCTTGCCAAGCAAGGTCTGGTGTGACCACAGCGTCAGACCCGCGGCGAGCACGAGCACCGCCACCAACACCACGCGGCTTGGCAGCGGTGCGTTCGACAGCGCCAGCTGCGCGCGCCAGAGCAGCACCACGAGCGTCAGCAAGGAGCACCAGGCCGGCAGGTGGGCGACGTGCGGCAGCACCGTCCAGCCGATCACGAACAGCATGAACAGCGTGTCGCGCGCCTCGCGCGGCAGGCGTTGCCAGCCCAGCCATGCCGATGCGCGCGCCGTGAGGGCGGCTGGCGTCACTGCCACAGCGCGAGCGCCTCCAGGCAGTGGCGCCGATGCGCATCACCGCTGGCCAACGCCAGCTCCTGCCCCGGCAGGCGCAGGCCGAATTCGGCATTGGCGCGGTGTGCGGCGAGGGTCCAGGCGGTCAGGCGCGAGAGGCGGTCCTCGGGCGCGAGGGAGCCGCATTGCTGCCACTCCAGCCACAGTGCCTGATGCACCGCGGCACTGGTGTCGCGGCTCACCAGATCGCCGCCAGCCTCGATCGCCTTGGCCGCCTTCTTCCAGGCGATCAGCTTCGGCGGATCGCCGCGCCGGTAGGCGCGCACGCCTTCGACCTCGCCGCCATCGGCACTGCGCGCGTGCGCCGCACCGCCGGGCACGGCACGCGCCATCGGCAGCGCAGCGGCCGGGAATTCGGCCTTCGGGTAGACCAGCAGCTCCGCCGCCGGCCGCCACACCGTCCAGGTGCGGAACAGGCCGAGCGGGAAGCGCGTCTCCGCGCCCAGCGTGGGCACCTCGACGCGACCGCGCGTGCTTGCCACGAAGCTGAGCTGCGCGCTGGCCTGGCCGAGCGCGGGCACATCGATCCAGCCGAGCGTCGCAGACGACGCGCCCGCGACTTTCAGGCCGATGCCGAAGCGCGCCGTGCCGGGGCTGGTGAGCACCACGTCGAGCAGCACCGCGTCGCCGACGAACGCCGGCGCGACCGGCCGCAGGTGCAGCGTCAGCCCGCGCAGCGTGGCGTGCGTGATGTGCATCGAGACCACGCCGCTGCCGGCGAGCAGAAAGGTCAGCACATAGCCGAGGTTGAGCTGGTAGT
>JBDUAG010000365.1:0-4590 GCA_040004785.1 Burkholderiales bacterium
CGATCGTCTTCTGCGCGTCGTTGCCGCCGTGGCCGAGGCTGTACAGACCGGCCGAGATGAGCTGCAGGCGCCGGAACAGGTTGTCCACGCGCAGTGGCGAGACGTGCCGGCAAAGATTCGCCACCAGCACCATCAGCAGCGAGCCGAGCAGGAAGCCAAGCAGCGGCGACAGGAAGATGAACAGCACCGTCTTCCAGATGCCCGCAGCGATCAGCGAGCCTGCGCCGGCCTTCGCGATCACCGAGCCGGCGATACCGCCAATCAGCGCGTGCGACGAGCTCGACGGGATGCCGTACCACCAGGTCACGACATTCCAGAAGATCGCGCCGATCAGCGCGCCGAACACGACATGGTGATCGACCACGCCCGGCAGAACGATGCCCTTGCCGATCGTGGCCGCGACGTTCAGGTGAAAGATCAGGATCGCCAGCACGTTGAAGAACGCGGCGAAAACGATCGCCTGCTGGGGCTTGAGCACGCCGGTGGAGACGACGGTGGCGATCGCGTTCGCCGCGTCGTGGAAACCGTTCATGAAGTCGAACGCGATGGCCAGCACGACCAGCAGCGCAACGACCCAGAACGCAGTCTGGATGGAGCCCATTCGTCAGGCGATCAGGAATTCTCGAGGACGACGCCCTCGATCAGGTTCGCCACGTCCTCGCAACGATCCGAGATCGATTCGAGCAACTCGTAGATCGCCTTCAGCTTGATCAGCTCGCGCACATCGTTCTCTTCGCGGAAGAGTTTCGACATCGCCGAGCGCATCACGCGGTCGGCATCCGATTCGAGCTTGTCGATCTCTTCGCAGGTCTTGATCGCGGCCTCGGCCGCTTCGGCCTGGCTGATGCGCGGCAGCAGCGACACCGCGTGCTGCACACGCTCGCAGCACTTGGCGCTGATGTCGCCGAGGCGCAGGATGTCCTCGGTCATCGCGCGCACGTCGTAGAGCGACATGGTTTCGGAGGCGTCCTGCAGCAGATCGAGGATGTCGTCCATCGCATTGATCAGGCCGTGGATCTGCTCGCGGTCGATCGGCGTGATGAAGGTCTTGTGCAGCAGCCGGTTCACCTCGGCGGTAACGCGGTCGGCCTGGCGCTCGGCGTTGCCGACCTCGTTCGCGTACTTCTCGCGCAGCGACAGGTCGGCGTAGTTCTGGATCAGCAGGATGAAGGAGCGCGCTCCGGCGACGATGAACTCGCCATGCTGGTTGAACAGCTCGAAAAAATTGCCTTCGCGTGGCAGCAGCTTGCCGAACAGCATTCCGGATCTCCCTGGGGCGCGCCGTGGTCACGGGCGCTTCATCAAATCGTCACGGCGGAAGTGTAAGGGGCCGGGCTTGATCGAACGGGCTCTCGACGAGCGAGCTGAAGAACTCACGTGGGCCCTTGAAGGCATCGAGGCGTTGCAGCAGCGTCTCGAAGTCGGCGTCGTGATCCACGGCGTTGAAGTGCTCGGTGCCAATCGCCAGCACCGGCGCGCCATCGTAGCCGTGAAAGTACTCGACATAGGCGTCGCACAGGCGCTGCAGGTAGTCGGCGGTCAGCCCCGCCTCCATGCCGATCGCGCGGCGGCGGACGCGGGCCAGCAGGCTCGCCGGCGAGGCCTGCAGCCAGATCACCAGATCGGGCTCGCGCACCTGCTTTGCCATCTGCGCGTACATCTGGGAATACAGGCGGAACTCATCGTCGCTGAGGGTCAGGCGCGCGAACAGAGCATCCTTCGCGAACAGGAAATCGCCAACCAGCGCACCGCTGAACATGCCGGGCTGCGATGTGCCCTGCATCTGCTTCAGGCGCTGGAACAGGAAGAACAGCTGGGTCTGGAAGGCATAGCCCGGCATGTCGTCATAGAAGCGGCCGAGGAACGGGTTCTCCTCGGGCTGTTCGAGAAGCAGTTCCGCACCCAGGTGCGCCGCCAGCTTGCGTGCCAGCGAGCTCTTGCCCACCCCGATCGGACCTTCAATGACGATGTGCCGGAAGCGTTCCAGACCGGCGGCGGACGCGCTCATCGACCGCGGAAGATGAAGTAGACCGCGCCGACCATGCACAGCCCGGCCCAGACGAAGTCGAGCTTGAAGGGCTGGTCCATGTAGACCATCGCGAACGGCACGAACACCGCGAGCGTGATGACCTCCTGCGTGATCTTGAGTTGCGCCAAGCTCAGGCCGCCGGCAAAGCCGATGCGGTTGCCCGGCACCTGCAGCAGGTATTCGAACAGCGCGATACCCCAGCTGATGATCGCGGCCCAGTACCAGGGCTTGTCGGACAGGTTCTTCAGGTGGCCGTACCAGGCGAATGTCATGAAGACGTTCGAGGCCGCGAGCAACAACACGGTTTGCAGCGAGACGGGAAGCGTGTTCAGCATGGCGGAAGTTTATCGATGCGCTGGTCGGCCACGCCGGCGAGGAGGTCGTCCACCACGCCACGCCCCGGGATCAGCAGCCCGGGCGCCAGCTCGGCGAGCGGGAGCAGCACGAACGCGCGCTCGTGCAGGCGCGGGTGCGGCAGCGTCAGCGAAGGCATCGCGGTCTGATGCACGCCGTGGAACAGCAGATCGAGGTCGAGCGTGCGCGGCGCGTTGCGGTACGGGCGTTCACGGCCATGGGCGCGTTCGATGCGTTGCAATTCGGCCAGCAGCTCCAGCGGCATGAGCCGCGTGTCGAGCAGCACGACCGCGTTCAGGTAATCCGGCCCGCTCGAATCGATCGGCGCGCTTTTGTAGATCGACGAGGCCGCTCGCAGCGTGGTCCCCCGTAGCGTGGCGAGTGCCCGCTGCGCCGCGTCCAATGCGGCGCGGGCATCGCCGAGGTTGGCGCCGAGTCCGATGCCGGCGAGCACCGGCGCGGGTCGCTCAATCGTCGATCGCGGCATAGACCAGTTGGCGGAACAGCTCGCGCACCTCGTCGAACTGGCCTGGCGCTTGCGTCATGAGGATCGCAAACATCTTCTCCTGCGGATCGACGAAGAACGCCGTGCCGGCCGAGCCGCTCCAGCCATAGCTGCCGACCGAGCCGGGCTCGACACCCCCACCAAGCTGCGTCTTGACCGCGAAGCCGAGGCCGAACCCATGGTCGGGAGGCAAGGCCACGGCGGCACGCGGGATCGTCAACAGATGATCGGCGGTCATCGTCTCGATCGTCTTGCGGCCGAGCAGTCGAACCTCGCCGAGGCGCCCGCCGTTCAGCAGCATCTGCAGGAAGCGCGCGTAGTCCGCTGCCGTCGATAGCAGCCCGCCGCCGCCGTTCTGCAACTCGGTCGGCGCGCGCACATCGAAGAGCGTCGAAGGCACGCCCGTGTCGGGGTCACGCGCAAAGGGCTCGGCGGCGCGCCGCAGCAGCATCAGCGTGAGCTCGAAGACGGTCTCGCGCATCGCCAGCGGCTCGAAGATCGCGGCCTTGAGGTGCGCTCCCAGGGTCTGGCCGGTGACGACTTCGAGCACGCGCCCCAGCACGTCGGTGGCGCGGCTGTATTCCCAGATCGAACCGGGCTCGTGCATCAGCGGCAGGGAGGACAGCGTATCGACCTGCTCGCTGTTCGTGCGCTCGCGCGTCCCCAGGCGCGCCGAGACGTACAGCCGGCGCACCGCCGATGGTGCGTAGTGCTCGTAGGTGAACCCCGCGGTGTGGCGCAGCAGGTCGTGGATCGTGATCGGGCGCTTCGCCGGGACGAGCTCGAAGCGCCCGTCCCGCTCGACGCCGACGCGCGGGTTCGCGAAGATCGGCAGGTAATACGCCACCGAATCGCTCAGTTGCAGCACGCCGCGTTCGGCCAGCATCATGGCCGCGACCGAGACGATCGGCTTCGTCATCGAGTGGATGCGGAACATCGCGTCCGTGCGCATCGGCACGCCACGCTGCGGATCCTGCAGGCCCACGGCCTCGAAGTAGCCGACCTGCCCGTGCCGCGAAATCATCACGACCGCACCGGGCAGGCGCTTGTCGTCGACCAGCCTCTTCAGCGCCGCGCTGAGGCGCGTGAGCGCGGCGGGGTCGAGGCCGGCGGCGTCCATCTCGTCCCGGCTCAGGCGTCGTGCGACGGATTGGTGACGACGGCGTCCTCGGACGCGCCCTCGCCGCCGGCCGCGGCGGGCTTGCGCCGGCGCCGGCGCCGCTTGCGCACCGGATCGGCGTCGCCGGTCTCTCTCGCTTCACCGACCGCGGCCTCGGGCTCGGCCTCGCCCGCCTCCGCGACCCTCGGCGCGGTGCTGCGCACGCGCCGGACCGCGCCCGTCGGCCGCACAGCGTCGAGTAACTGACGCCGGCCTTCGTCGTCGGCGAGCGAGAAGTCTTCCCACCAGTTCGCGAGCTCGGCATCGATCTCGCCGGCATCGCCGCGCAGGCGCAGGAAGTCGAAGCCGGCGCGGAAGCGCGGCTGCTCCAGCAGCGCCATCGTGCTGTTGCCCTGGCGGCGCTCGAAGCGCGGCTGCATCTGCCAGATCTCGCGCATGTCGGCGGCGAGCTTGCCGCGGCCGGAGATGTCGCCGATGCGCGCATCGAACACCGTATCGATCGCCTGCTGCAGCGCGGGGAACGACGACTCGCCCTTGGCCTTGAGCTTCTGCCAGCCATCGAGCACGTCGTGCCACAGCATG
>JBDUAG010000366.1:0-4586 GCA_040004785.1 Burkholderiales bacterium
CGCTGGCCGCCGCCGGCTGCACCTATGTGCAGATGGACGACACCAACCTCGCCTATCTGTGCGACGACAAGATGCGCGAGGCGGCGCGCCAGCGCGGCGACGACCCGAACGAGCTGCCGCACCGCTACGCCAAGTTCATCAACAAGGTCGTGGCGCAGAAGCCGCCAGGGATGACGCTGGCGATGCACCTGTGCCGCGGCAACTTCAAGAGCACGCACGCGGCCGCCGGCAACTACGAGCCGGTGGCCGAAGCGCTGCTCGCCGAGATGAACCTCGACGCCTACTTCATGGAGTACGACGACGAACGCTCCGGCGACTTCCGCCCGCTGCGCTACCTGCCCAAGGGCAAGGTCGTGGTGCTCGGGCTGGTCACGACGAAGTTCGGCACGATGGAGTCGAAGGACGCGCTGAAGCGCCGCATCGACGAGGCCGCGAAGTTCGCGCCGATGGATCAGCTGTGTCTGTCACCGCAGTGCGGGTTCAGCAGCACCGTGCACGGCAACAACATCGCGGTGCAGGCACAGCGCGACAAGCTCAGGCTGGTGGTGGAGGTGGCGCAGGAGGTGTGGGGGAACTGAGATTCGATGGGGAGCAGTGCTGATGAGCGAGACGGTGCGTTGGACCTGCCCGACGTGCAACACGCGCGTGCTCACTCCGTTTTGTGCCGCCTGCGGCGAAGAGCCGCACACGCCACAGGAGTTGACGCTGCGTGGCGTGGCCGAGAAGGTCGTGCATGCCATCACCAGCGTCGATGCACGAGTGGCGCGCAGTGCGTGGTGCCTGCTGCGCCGCCCCGGTCAGCTGACGCGGGCCTGGACCGCCGGCACGCGGAAGCCCTATGTCGCGCCGTTCCAGTTGTTTCTGGTCGCCAACGTGCTGTTCTTCGCCGTGCAGTGGTTCACGGGCATGAACATCTTCAGCTCCACGCTCGACTCGCACACCCACCATCAGGACTGGAGTGAGCTCGCCAGGCGCTTACTGAACGAGCGGCTCGACAAGTCGCATATTCCTCTCGCGCTCTACGCGCCGGTGTTCGATCGCGCCGTGGTGCTGAACGCGAAGTCGCTGATCGTCCTGATGACGCTGCCGTTCGCGCCGTTGCTGCCGCTGATGTTCATGCGCGAGCGGCGCCCGTTCATGGCGCATCTGGTCTTCTCGCTCCACCACTACACCTTCCTGTTGCTGCTGTTCTGCGCCGCCCTGCTGGCGGCCCGACTCAGCGCGGCCCTCGGCGGCGGCGGGCTCGACTCGCCGCGGGTCGACAACGTGCTGACGGTCATCAACCTCGTGGCGTGCGGCATGTACCTCTACGCCGCGATCGGCCCGGTCTACGGCGCCAGCGGCGCGATGCGCGTGGCCAAGGCCGTCGTGCTGACGTTCGCCGTCGGGCTGATCGTGCTGGGCTATCGGTTCGTGCTGTTTCTGATCACGCTCTACGGCACCTAGGGCCTGTCAACGCTATGGGAGGGCACGCGCCCTCCCATAGCGTTGACAGGCCCTAGTCGCTCGACAGCTTGCCGCTGCGCACCGGCACCGCGCCGGCGATCTTGGCCAGGCCGCGGCCGGCACGTGTGTAGCGCTGCGCATCGCGTGCGAAGAACAGCCCGTCGGTGCGGCTCGCCACCCCATGCACCTCGCCGCTGATCGGCTCGATCACTTCGAGCACGGCATCGCCGGCGCGGACCGTCTCGCCGAGCTCGCGCAGGTAGACGACGACGCCGCTGACCGGTGCCTTGAGCACGTCGGTCGCGGCCAGCGGCGACGCGGGGGCCAGCAGCGGCGGCAGCTCGGGCACGGGGCCGTCGACCAGGCCGCGGTGTGTCAGGAACGCGATCAACGCGTCCGCATCCGCGCCGGCCAGCGCGTGCGACACGTCGGCCTCGCCGCGCAATTCAAGCGTCACGCTCAGGCAGCCCATGGGAATGGCATGCCGGCCGCGGAAGTGCGCTTCGAGTTGCCACCAGACCTGAGAGCAGGCTTCATCGAACGGATGATCGCCCGACTCGTCGGCGAGCAGCGACGCGCGCGCGCCGGTGCAGCGCGCCAGCGCCTCGGCCTGCGGCCACAGCGCGGTACCGGTGTAGAGATGGAGCAGCGATTCGGCATCGCAATGCAGGTCGAGCACGACCTCGGCATCGATGGCCAGGCCGAGCAGGATCTTGCGCTGGCTCATCAGCTCGGTGTCTGCCGGCACGGCCTCGACGAGCGACCGCAGCGTCGCGCGGATCACCGTCGCATTCGCCTGCGCGTCAGGCCCGAGCGCGCCCTCGAGCAATGGCACGGCCTGGTCGAACAGCGCCGGGTAGTGGCGGTTGAAGTTCTCGCCGCTGGCGAGGTCGAAGCGGCCCTCGTTCTTCAGCAGCACGGCCTGCCCGATGCCGATCGGGTTCGCGACCGGCACGACGACGATCTCCCCGCGCAACCGGCCCGCCGCCTCGAGCGCGAGCAAGCGCTGCCTCAGATGGTGCGCGACCAGCATGCCCGGCAGTTCATCCGCGTGCAGCGAGGCCTGCGCGTAGACCTTGCGTCCGGTGTTTGAAGGCCCATAGTGAACGCTGACGATCTCGCGCTGCGTGCCGAGCGGGGAGCCGCTCAGCGGGTGGTGTCGGGTCTGCATGAAAGGCCTCGCTGGTCGACGTCCTGAGCGTGGAGCCTAGCGCCAATTCGCGGCACCCGCCGGGGTGGCGCGGACATGGTCCGCGAGTTGCGTTCGCGTGTCACCCGTGCGAAACCGCGCGCTGTAAACGGCGAACGGGCCACGCGCTGCACGCCGACCGCGGTCAGGCCTGACGTTTTTCGGCCGCGTTGACCCAATGCGCACCGATCGAGAGTCGGGTCTGACAAAAATCGCCGGCGCCGCGCGCCCGTCCTGTCATGTCATCGCACGACGCACATGCCACAACTCAAACATCAGCATGAGGACTTCGATGAACAAACGCCGGACGATCGCCACCCTCACGGAGGCCTTGGACTCGCAGCGGCGCCTGATGCTGCTGGGGCTGGGCACCATGCCGCTGCACGCGCTGCTGACGGCCTGCGGCTCGAGCCCCGGCAGCGCCGATGCTTCGGCCAGCGCGAGCGGCAGCAGCAACACCGATGCGTCCGCCGGCACCGACACCTCGAAGACGGCGACCGCGCAGGGCTTCACGCACCCCGGCCTGATGCACACCGAAGCCGACTTTGCCCGCGTGCGCGAGAAGATCGCTGCCGGTGCGCAGCCCTGGGCCGCGGGATGGAATGCGCTGACCTCCAGCGGCCGCGCCTCGGTCAGCGCGACGCCGAACCCGCTGGAGACGGTGGTGCGCGGCGGCGACGGTGAGAACTTCCGCAACATGGTCGAGGATCTCGAACGCGCCTACCAGTTCGCGGTGCACTGGAAGGTGTCGGGCGACACGGCCTATGCCGACCGCGCGGTGGCACGGCCGCCCTCGACGCCAGCGGCGAGGGCCAGAGCGGCTCGCTGGTCGGCGGCGCCAGCTGGGGCGATGGGCGCAATGGCGGCCATGCGCTGCTGCTCGACGGCCAGAGCGGGCATCTCGCGCTGCCTGCCGGCGTGGTCTCGGATGTGGGCGACTTCACTGTCGCGCTGTGGGTGTACTGGAATGCCTCGGCGACCAACGCACGCGTGTTCGACTTCGGTTCGAGCGACATCGGCTACATGGCGCTGATCCCGCGCGACGGCAGCGGCATGCTGCGCTTCACGATCACCGGCACCACCTACTTCGGCGAGCAGAGCATCAACGCGGGCAGCGCGCTGCCCACTGGCCGCTGGGTGCACCTGGCCATCACCTTGTCCGGTACGCACGGCACGCTGTTCGTCGATGGCGCGCCCGCGGGCAGCAACGACGCGATCGCGCTCGCGCCGTTCCAGCTTGGCAGCACGACGCAGAACTGGCTCGGTCGTTCGCAATATGCGGCCGACCCGTTCTTCAACGGACGCCTTCAGGATCTGCGGCTGTACAGCGGCGCGTTGAGTGCCGCGCAGGTCGCGGCGCTGGCCGCCGGGTGAGGCGCGCCGCGGTTCCAGGCGGGCCGCTGCAGGCTACAGAAACCCGGTCGAGATCCACGGAATCGCGGCGATCACGATGAGCGCGAGGAACAGCGCGCCCAGGTGCGGCCAGACGCGGCCGATGGCCTGATCCGGCGCGACCTTGCCGATCGCGCAAGCGGCGTAGAAGCCGACGCCGAACGGCGGGGTGAACAGGCCCAGCCCCATCGCGAAGATCGCGGTCATCGCGTAGTGCACCTCGTGAATGCCGAGGGCACGCGCGACCGGGAACAGCAGCGGGCCGAACAGCACCACCGCCGGGATCCCTTCGAGCACGCTGCCGAGGACCGTGAACGCGATCACCGAGATCGCCATGAAGCCGATCTTTCCGCCGGGCACGACCGCCATCAGATCGACCAGCGCCTTCGAGAAGCCCGACTGCGTCAGCGCCCATGCCATCGCGGTGGCGCAGCCGATGATCAGCAGGATCGCGCCCGAGAGCGACGCCGTCTCGACCAGCATCGGCACGACCCGCTTCCAGTCGAACTGGCGGTAGACGAACAGGCCGGCGAGCACGGTGTAGGCGATGCCGACGGTC